>NZ_CP089211.1:4902500-5202500 GCF_021183825.1 Sinomicrobium kalidii
ATATTACGATCACCTATACGCTGAACGGATATATTGAAAGTACGGATACAGGGACACGTTTTAATATGGCGGCCGTTGACCCCGATCCTAATTTTAACTGGGGGCGTGCTGCTATGACGGCAACGGTTTTTGTTAAAAATGATAGTTAGTAAGAAAATGGCAGTCCGGATTTTACAGCCATATTATAAACGAAGGATTTATTAGGGTTGTGTTTTGGTTTAGATTGGATTGGCCCGGAGCAATACAAGGGCTCCGGGTCAATAACCCGAATTCAAATAAAAAGGTGAATTAATGAAGTTCAGAAGAAAACAAATACAGTTCGTCAATATGACAAAAGTTCTTTTCACAATCGGATCTTTTCTGATGATGTTGGATGTTTTCGGGCAGACAGCAGGGATCAATACGCAAAACCCGACAGAAACACTCGATGTAAACGGAAATGTACGGGTACGCGACATTAACGCGAATGTAGGCGATGGCACTATAGACCGTAGGGTAGTAGCCGATGCGGATGGAGTGTTAAAAACGTTGGACTCGGATGATTATACGTTTTTTCATTCGCGGTTAACTACAGATCAGACCCTGTCGAGTGATGCACTTGCAAATACGATATTGTTTGACACCCCGATAGCAACTTCACCCTTTTATAGCTATGATAATGCTACGGGAATATTAACATTTAATGCCCCGGGTTTATACCATATAATGTTACAAGGTGGGTTTACGGAATTTATAGCAGGGAATCATTTGCTTTTGGGAATACTTGACAATACGACAGGCCTGTATATTGGCAGGGGAAGCCATTGGACGGCCGTGGATCGTTCCGGAGGTGTCGGGCAGATATTCAATTATATTACGATGATCAATGTTCCGGGTGCCGGTTTTCAGATACGTTGTATTGCTTATGCAAGTAGTTCCGGGAATGGCGTGCTGTTGGCAAATGAGTCGGGAGCATCAGGCTCCGGTAATGTAACCAATATTACGATACACAAAACAAAGTAGATTTTTAGCTGTGCCAATTGAAAAGTAATAGTGATAAAATAGAATGGATTATGACAGGTAAAATCAAGGATATGATACTAACGATAGCTACAATAGGACTTCTTTTAGTCACATTGAATGTTTTCGGACAAAATTCGGGTATTAACACCACAAGTCCGGACGCCATGCTGCACATTGAGCCATCCAGTAAAACCAATCCCACAGGAGCAGACGGGGTATTGATTCCCAGAATGGCAGATTATCCCGGCAATGGGGTTGAAAAAGGACAGTTAATTTACTTGCTAAACCACCCCACAGACCAGGAAGGCTTTTATTTTTGGGATGGCACTACCTGGGTATGGCTCATTAATAATTATGAAAGAACCATTGATGTAGCTACTTATGTGGCAAGTGGTAGTGGATACACAGGTACAGGAAACAGCAGAGTTGTTAATTTCTCCAGAATTGATGCTTTTGATCCTACAGGATTTACGGTTTCTGCAAATAATATAACGGTAGGGAAGTCCGGAAAGTATTTGGTAACATTTACATCCAGTGTTAAAAGGACAGGAGTTCAATCGGGGGCCAGCCAGGCAAATTTCACCTATCAGCTGTTTGGAAATGGTGTTCCATTGCCGCTTTCAACAGGAAGGGTCACTGCTTCCACTTCTAATGAGATTCCATGTGCTACCAGTGCTGCGTTCAGTACAATTGTGGATCTGGAGGCTGGTGATGTGCTGCGAGTAGACGTTATTAGAAGTAATGAAGACCCACAGGCCTTTACCGGTTATGGAATCAATGGTTTGACTTTAACTTTTTTACGTTGATTAGTTGCTTATGAAAAATACATCAAAAATAATTTTAGCCTTTACATTAGTGTCTTTTCTGATATGGACACCTGTTTTTTCTCAGGTTGGGCTTACAGGGGTAAACGTTTTAGAACCCAAAGCTTCACTTCATGTGGAGCCTTTGGATAATATAACCCCGGAAACAGGTGCCGGGATTTTGATTCCTTCTGTCACCCAGTTTTCTACGGTTAACCCCGGTGCCGCACAATATGGCATGTTGGTGTTCAGGTCTGAAGTAACGAGTAGTGGCTTTGAGGGTTTTTACTATTGGGACAATCCAAACACCACTTGGGAGTATATCGTTACCGAAAAAATTACAGAGCTCGATCTAAACAAGTCTTCGGCTTATGGCACTGCTTTTGAAACCGATATCGTTTCCGGGAACACCAATTATGTAAAAGTGCCTTTTGAAGTGGTCGAGTCGCCCAAAGCATCCTATTTTATAGATGCCAATGGTGATTTAAACATCGGCCAAACGGGCGATTACTACATTTCATTTACCGGAGGTGTAAACAAACCCAATACAGGTGAAAATTTTGCAGAAGGCATTTCAACGGCAATATTCGTGAATGGCGGGATCAATGTTAATTTGATATCAAATACCGTTTTTCCTTCGGTTTTAAACAATTCCCGTTCTGTAACTTTTGCCATATCGAGTAGCGTAACCTTGCAGGCAGGCGATAAAATATCATTAAGAACACAACGAAAATCAGCAACACAATCAGGCACTTTAACCGTCAATTCACCTTTTACATTAATCGTATCTTATTTAGAATAAATCATGAAAAATTATATATCCTTATTCTTATTCCTGATTTCCTTGCAAATGTTAGCGCAAGGTACTGTTGGTATTAACGAGTTAGATCCTAAAACAACTATGGATATTAATGCCACAGACCCGACAAACCCGGATTTTGATGAAGGAATTATTGTGCCCAGAGTTACAAACTTAAATGTAACAGACCCTAAAGAAGCGGGCTTGTTGGTTTTTTATGAGTCTCCTGATAATGACAGAGGCTTCTATTGGTGGGATGGGGCCACATGGTGGCCTTTTATTTCTGTTTCTCAGGTTACTGCAGATTTGACAATTGCCCATGCCTTTTGTAAAAATACCTTTAGAGAAGGTGATATGACGGCAAATACTGCAACCAATCTCAGAACCATCGAGTTTGACGGTTTTAAAACAAATGATGTTGGAAATTACGAAGTAAACCTGGATGGAGAGTTGGTTGTTAAGAGAGGAGGAAAGTATCATGTATATGGTGTAGTAAATGTCAGGCATGTTTCTGCAAGCACCGGTGCAGGCAGAAGAGACGCCCTGGAAGCAAAGCTTTATGTGAACGGAACCGATGCCTCTGCTACAAATGGCAATTTGAATATTGAAGGAGCCAACAGCTTCCCGACTGGAAATTTTACCATAGTCATGTTTATGTCCGGGGTTTTGCATTTGGATGATAACGATAGGTTGCTGTTTAAAGTAAATAGATACTACAGAGATGCAGATTCTCCAATAACTATAAGACCGGATCCGGATGCGTTATCAAATCTTACCTTAAAATATTTGGGAGATTTTTAAATAGTCAGATTAAGGAAGTGAAAAACTGAGAAGGAGGTATGTATAAAGACAAGAGAGGCTTATAAAAGCCATAAAAAGGCAAATAGAATTGTTGATAGAAGAGCGCATTAGCATTTAAGGCCACTAAAAAACACAAAAAATGAAGACAGTCATAAAAAAACGAATAACAGTTTTGATAGTCATAGGGTTTGCCTGCTGTATTGGTGCGTATAGCCAGACCGTCAACACCGGTGAACTGGTGATTACGCATGGGACGCAATTATCGACCCTTTACGATTTTGACAATACTGCAGACGGTGATGTGATCAACGACGGGGAGTTCTTTGTTTACGGAAATTTCCACAATGACGGCCTGGTAACGTTCAGCCCCGGGCAAAATACGGGCTTCACCCGTTTTGAAGGACTTACGGGGATGCAGTCCATTTCCGGAAGTATGCCCAGTGCTTTCCGGGACGTGTTGTTTGATAACCCCGTTACACAGCCTGCCTTTGCACTTTCCGGGGACATAGAAATACACGGAGAAGGGATATTCAATGACGGCATTGTAGACGGGGATGAGTACGGAGGGCTGGTCACTTTTTATCCCGGGGCATTTCACAGTGAGGTAACTAATAATAGTTTTGTGGACGGGCAGGTTCGAAAAATAGGTGATGAAGCTTTCGATTATCCCATAGGCGATGACGGATATTATCGCCGGGCTTCGATGTCGCCCCCTTCCGATCTTACCGATCATTTCACCTCGCAGTATATCCTGGAAAACTCCAATCCCCTGTACACTCACAGCAGCAGGGAAGAAGAGATAAACCTTATCGACGATGCCGAATACTGGGAAATAGAGCGCACTGAAGGAGAATCCGATATCGTGCTGACCCTTACCTGGAACGAGGAAACCACTCCGGCGGAAATCCTGAGTAATGAAGAAGGCATGGCCATACACATTGTTCGCTGGGACGAAAACAGCAACATGTGGGTAGATGAAGGCGGCAGCGTGAATATAAACAACAAGGCCGTAACTACGGCAGTATCCGGTTACGGCATCTTTACCCTTGGCAAGGTAGCCGAAGAAACTCCGGACGAAGGCCTGGTGATCTATAACGGTCTTTCCCCGGACGGGGACGGGATGAACGATTTCTTTTATATCAAGGGAATAGATAACTACCCGGAGAATACCGTGGAAATATATAACCGTTGGGGAATTAAAGTGTTTGATACCCAAGGGTATAATAATACCGACAGGGTATTTCGCGGATATTCCGAAGGACGTGCCACAATAAACAAAAACAAACGATTACCCACAGGAACGTATTTCTACATTTTGAAATACAGAGCAGAAAACGGGACTATGGTGGACAGGTCGGGGTACCTGTATCTCAATTGATTGGTTAGGGTTCGATCAATGACCGGTATCCGGGAGTCAATATGTTACGATGAAGCGAAAACCCATAGTCCTGCCAATTGGTTCCCGGCGCCGGTTATTTAAAAGGAAGAAAAGGAGATTTCAGCATACAGCGTTGCATGTAGAAAAACTAAGCATATGAAATGCCCGGTAACAAAACGGCAAACCTCCGGATCCCAATAGTTGTCGGGATCATCGGGACGATAGGTTCTCGGGGCATTCCTCCCGATAACCATCGGGATGACCTCTTAAAAACAACTAAAAAAGAACAGATGAAAAAAATTACTTTAATATTTACGTTGCTGGTTTCGTTGCTGATGTACGGGCAACAAGAGCCTCAATACACTCAGTATATGTACAATACCGTAAGCGTTAACCCCGGTTATGCAGGTACCCGTGGTGTGGCGAGTATATTCGGGTTGTACAGATCGCAATGGGTGGGTTTGGACGGAGCGCCGAAAACTGCGCAGTTCTCCATACACTCGCCCATAAGCTACCGGGGGCACGGACTGGGATTGTCCATTATCAACGATGAAATAGGTCCCGCCAGGGATACCTATATCAACGCCAGTTATTCCTATAAATTACAACTGGATTACGATACCTGGTTAAACCTCGGGTTAATGGCGGGGGGAAGTTTTCTGGAAGTGGACTACGATAAATTGAATGTGGATAACCCGGGAGATCCCCAGTTATCCGGAAAACTGAACAAATTCTCGCCAAATGTGGGAGTGGGCGCCTATCTGCATTCGGATAATTGGTACATCGGCCTTTCCGTACCGGCACTTCTGGAGACCAGGTTCTATGACGATATCCAGCAATCCGTAGCCAAAGAAAGGATGCACTTTTACCTGATAGGCGGCTACGTCTTTAACCTGAGCCCCAGCATTCAATTTAAACCCGCCACCTTGATAAAAGCCGTTAGCGGTGCACCGTTGGCGGTGGACGTATCGGCTAATTTCCTGTTCAATGAAAATTTCACCATTGGGGCTGCCTACCGGTGGGATGCCGCAGTAAGCGGACTGGCAGGGTTTAACATCAACCGGAACCTGCAAATAGGATACGCCTATGATTTTGATACCAACCGTTTGGGGAATTACAATTCGGGGAGCCATGAAATATTCATCAGGTATGAATTCATATCCTCGTCCGGAAACAGGTTGCGAACGCCAAGATTTTTCTGATGTAACAAGCTAAAGCCACTATTATGAAAAGATATGTATGCTTAACGATATTATTGGTTCTTACCGGAAATTTCATTTTCGGCCAGGAAGGAAAAAAAAAGCGGGGAGATAAAAACTATACTAAATTTGCTTACATCAAAGCGAGTGAATTATACCAAAAACTGGTAGAAAAGGGCTATGAATCCCGGGACCTGTATGGAAAACTTGCCGATACTTATTATTTCAACGCCCGCTACAGGGAAGCATTGCCTCATTATGAGAAAATGTTGGCTTATGCCGGCGAAGTAAGACCGGTATATTATTACCGGTATGCTCAATGCCTGAAATCGGAAGGGAAATATACGGAAGCCGAGGAGGCCCTGGAAGAGTTTTACACCCTTATCGGCCAGCCCGGAGGCCCCGAAGAATCATTGTCCGATCATATCGCGGAGATCGAAAGTTTTTCCGGGAGATATGACATAGCCGACGCGGGAATAAATACCGAATATGCCGATTTCGGGGCAGCTTTTGCAGGAGACAGCACGGTGATATTTGCAACGGCAAGGGACACCGGCATATTTGTAAGACGCACCCACGTGTGGAACAAACGCCCTTTTTTAAAACTGTATTCCGCCACTATAAACGATGAGGGAAACCTGGAAGCGCCCGTAAAGGTGGAGGGGAAAGTAAACAAAAAGTACCATCAAAGTACCCCGGCCGTGACCAGAGACGGCAGAACCATGTACTTTACGCGGAATAATTTTCTGAAAGGAAAGTACAGAAAAGCACAGAACGGTACCAACCACCTGAAAATATACCGGGCGACATACCGGGACGGAAAGTGGGAGAATATAGAAGACCTGAGTATTAACAATGATGAATATTCCACGGCACACCCTGCCCTGAGCCCTGACGGGAAACAGCTTTATTTTGTTTCAGACAGGCACGGAACAAGGGGGAATTCCGACCTGTTTGTAGCAGATATCAGGGCTGACGGTAGTTTTGGTCCGGTTCAAAACCTGGGCGATGAAATAAATACAGCGGGCAGGGAAACCTTTCCCTTTGTAAGCAGCTCCGGGGAACTGTATTTTGCTTCCGACGGGCATCCCGGCCTCGGGGGACTGGATATATTTACAGTCCGCAAAGACGCTTTGGGCGGTAATCAGGTTGTTAATGTAGGAAAGCCTGTCAATTCTGCCGCTGATGATTTTGCCTATATCATTAACGAGGAGAACAAGAGCGGGTTCTTTTCTTCCAATCGTGGCCAGGATAGCGGTTTCGACAATATATACGCCCTTTTGGAAAAGGAACCGATCGCTCTTGCTGCAGAACTTTGCGGGCATGTGAGGGACAGTCTTACCAAGGAACCATTGCCCGGGACACAGCTCACCTTATACGATGAGAATGGCCGGGAACTAAAAACGCTTCAAACCGATAGCTCAGGCGATTTTTGCCTGGAAGTAGCCCTCCGTAAAAATTATAACCTCCGGGCTGAAAAAGCGGAATACCAAATCCACGAGGAGTTTATTACCGGCCTGAAGAACGGGGAAAAGCGGGAATTATTAATTGAACTGAACAGGGAAGATATCGTAGTAACCACCGGGGATGACCTGACCGAAAAACTGGGATTAAAACCCATTTATTTTGACTTTGACGGCTACAGGATACGGGAAGTATCGAAAATAGAGTTGGGTAAAGTTATTGAAGTCATGCAGCAATATCCCGGGATCTCCATTGATGTACGGTCACATACCGACAGCAGGGGAAGCGATTCCTATAACCTGCAATTATCCGAAAGAAGGGCCAAAGCTACAGTAGATTATATAGTGAATACGGGAGAAATATCGCGTAACAGGATAAACGGGAAAGGTTATGGAGAAACACAACTGGTAAATGAATGCAGTAATGATGTACCGTGTACGGCCGAACAGCATCAATTGAACAGGAGAAGTGAATTTGTTATCATAAAGATGTAGGGAGTTCACAGCCCGGAAAACAGCGCGCCTTTAATTCCCGGGAGGCCTCTGCATAGATTTTATAGAAAACGCTAAAACTGTACCTACTATGGAAAGTATATATGAAATAATGGTAGAACCGGACTATATTAATGATACCGGTAGTCCGGATGAGGGATTTTATAGGAAAAGGAAGGGGCTTGAGGTTGAGGAAATCTTAAAGAATTTAAAAAAATACCTGGGGATCAAAACGAATGTGGAACTTTCGGAAATCCTTGATGTCCGACCCAATACCATATCTACGTGGAAAAAAAGGAACAGCATGGACTATAGTCGGTTGATAGCTATTGGAAAATCGCATAAACTGGACCTTAATCGCTTGTTTTCAAATAAAGTAAAGAAGGAGACATTCAATGAAAATGTCATTGTAGTACCCCGGGAGTTTCAATACCAGTACGTAACCAGCTTCGGTGAAAAAGAATTTCTGGATGGTATGCCCAGGTACAGATTTCCTTTTGCTACCGGAAAAGGAAAAATAAGAATATTCCAGGTAGATAATATCACTTCATTTTCTTCTTTTAAAGGAAATTTTTTTGCCGTCGGAGAGCTGATCAATGGTATCGGGAATATAACGGAAGACACGGTTTATATCGTTGTAAACAAAGTAAGTGGAATTTCCGTAGGCAAGATCGAACAATACGATAACGACCCGGATGCTTTGTATATCGTAAACAATCAAAATAAAATAATGAGAAATAAAATCAGGATATCTGCGGGGGATGTTGTGGAAATATGGGAGGTGAATAATATTGTTTTCGGGAAGTTATGATATCCGGAAGACTGATGAAATTCATGATCCGTCAGGCAGGATCGTGAGATATCCGTGAAAGAAGAAGCGGGGGATTAAAGATACTTGAGTAGATAGGCTAATAAAAAAAATATTATGTGGAAACCTATAATACGCAATAAAACCATTGCCCTTTAATTTCGGCCCGGGAGGTGCAAATAGCGATTAATCAAATAATACCACTAGAATTTACACGGCCGGAGCATCGCGGTCTGCCAGGCCATCGGCATTGCTTATTCTGTCCGATATGCGCTATCAATGTCCTTACATGTAAAATACATTGAATTTATGACCATCCGGGTCGGTAAAAACAAAACCATAATATCCATTTCCAAATTCTTCTGCGGGGGAAATGATCGTTCCGCCTGCTTTTATAACTTCATCCTCCCAATTGTTAACTTCCTCTTTGCTGTCAGCCGAAAGCGTGAATACAATTTCATTTCCATGTTTCAGGTCGGCTATTTCCCCTTTAATGTTCGATTTTAGTCAGATTTAAAAACCTATGGACTTCAAGACCATAGTGGTTTAGTACTTCCTTCAAAAAGAAATGAATTACAAAATCATTTTTGCCGACAAAAAAACTTGTTAATTCTTCAGATGCTCCATTGGATTTAAATCCTAATTCAGTGTAGAATTTAGTGGTCCGTTCCAAATCCTTCACAGTTAAATTTGCCCATATCTCTTTGTTTTTCATAATAGTTATGTTTTACAGTTTCTGATGTTTCATTTTTTTAATTGCTCTTTTTGCCTGCTTTGGCAATACCCGTGATTTCCAAAATTCCGACACTGTGTTCAAAGGTCATCCAACCGGGTATTGCCCCGGACAGGGTTTTTCTTCATCGGAAAGTGTTAAAGGAACGGTGCCGTTCCCTTCCTGTGGACGTCCCTTTACAATAATTTAATTTGCACATAACCATCCTGTTGATCAAAACGTATAGTTTTAACATTTCAAAGAAAAACCCAATGCAGGATGAAACCCTTTACAAACAACTTCAGGACGACAGGGAAGAAGCACTGGGTATTCTTTTTGACAAATACTTTCCCGGTCTGTGTTTCTATTCACAGCGTATTACCGGATCGAAAGAACTTGCCGAAGAAATAGTAGCCGATGTATTTATCAGGATCTGGGAAAACCGGAAAAAGACAAGTATAGGGAATGTCAGGAGTTATCTTTACACCGGTGTTAAAAACAGATCACTTCAAATCGTTGAGAAGGAAAAAACACATCGCTCTGCTAAGCGGGAACAGAACGATTTGTACTTACAGACCACCGATCATGAGTCCCGTACCATTTCGCGGGAATCCCTGGAACAGGTGATGGCCGTTATTCAGAAAATGCCGGAACAACGCCGGACCGTGTTTCTTTTAAACCGTATTAACGGGTTAAAGTACAAGGAAATAGCTGCAAGTCTTGATATTTCCATACACACTGTTCAGAATCACATGGTCAATGCGGTACGTTTTCTGCACGAAAACCTGTCCAGGAATTATTCCTCCAAATAAACTTTACTTAACCTTTTCTTAAACAATGTGAATAGCAGGTTCCGGCCCCAAACAGGTCTTTATCAGTAAAAGACCTAAATTCCCGTATGCTATGCAGGACAAATTCTGGGAGCTGACCACTAAATATTTTTCCAATGAAGCCAATGAAAAAGATATTCACCTGCTTTCCGAATTGCTTCAGAAAAATGAAGAATATCAAAAGATTTTTGACGAACTGGCCTTGCAGTGGAACATGGCCGGAAATATAGCTTATGCCTCCTTTGATAAGGAAAGGGCAAGTTTAAAGATGAATGCCGCGGTTTCTTCGGGGAGAAAACGGAATAAAAAACAGAGAAAGCTGTGGTGGAGTGCAGCGGCAGTCCTTTTGTGTTTACTGGGGCTTGTGCCGGTCATCCTGCTCAGGTCTTCCCGGTGGACTACATTTACCACAACAGACAATCAACACCTCAAGGTTTTGCTTCCCGACAGCTCATCCGTATGGCTCAACAGTAATGCTACG
Organism: Sinomicrobium kalidii; assembly: GCF_021183825.1. Classification (GTDB taxonomy): domain Bacteria; phylum Bacteroidota; class Bacteroidia; order Flavobacteriales; family Flavobacteriaceae; genus Sinomicrobium; species Sinomicrobium kalidii. The sequence continues at coordinate 4,913,269 of NZ_CP089211.1, forward strand.
CTTGCCTATGATTTCAGTAAAGAGAATATACGCTGCGTCCGGTTGGAAGGAGAAGCCTATTTTGAGGTCACAAAAGATGCCCTGCGGCCGTTTGTTATAGAAAGTACCCACCTGACGACTACGGTACTGGGCACCTCCTTTAATATAAATGCCGGAAGTACGGAAGAGCAGGTGAGCGTAATAGAAGGGAAAGTAGCAGTAAAAAACCATAGGGGAGACCACGTGTTACTTCAGTCAGGCGACCAGGCAGGCTACCTGCAGGCTTCCGGAGGGCTGCGGAAGGTGAAAGTACACAATATTCACAATACCATTGCGTGGAAGGATGAAATATTTGATTTCAACAACATTCCCGTGGGCGATGCCCTGAATTACCTGGCAGAAGCCTATAACGTCTCTTTTGAGTATACGGACGAAAACATTAAACAATGTACCATAACCGCTTCCTTTGAGAAACAATCGCTAAAGACCATCCTTAATATTATCTGTCTTTCCATACACTGTAAATATCGTGTGTTGCCCGGTGAAAGGAAGGTTGTAATATCGGGGGAAGGATGTTAAAAAAAACCGGAAAATACTGGAACTATTTTCCGGCCAAAACCAATAAATGATTTTATCAACTAAATGCAATTTCAAAAATGAGAAAATTAATTCTTACAAAAAAGAAAATTCCTGTCATTTTTTTATGGCTGGCAGGGTGTTTTACGTTCCTTTATGGCGGACCGTTACGTGCCTTTAATGCCGATCCCGATCTTCTTCGGGAACGGGTTTCGCTAACGGTAAATAACCAAAGCCTGAAATATTTTTTGAAGAACATAGAACAACAACTGGAAATTAAGTTCGTATACAGTGAAAGCAGGATAGACCTCAGTAAGAGGGTATCCGGAAAATTTGATCGCGAACCGCTGGGGAATGTCCTCCGCAACAGTTTACCCGAATCCGTCGGATATGCGGTAAGCGGCCGTAGTATCATCCTGAAACCCAAAAAGGCCGGGAAGGAAAATCCGGTAGGTAAAGGGATAATCATGGGGAATATCAGAGGAAAAGACAGCGGCGAAGCGCTTCCTTACGCCACTATTATCGTCCGGGGGACCTCGAAGGGGACCGTAGCCGACGAGAGCGGTAATTTCAGGCTCCGTGACCTGAACGAAGGCACGGCTGTTCTGGAAGTAACTTATGTGGGGTATGAAAAACAGGAAAGCGAAGTGCATATAAGGAACGGAGAGACCATCAGGGCGGATTTTGTGCTCACTCCGCTGTTCGACCAGTTGGAAGGGGTCACCGTAACCGGTATCCGCCGCGGCGAAGTAAAGGCCCTTTCGCAAATGAAAGCCGCAGAAAACATAAAATATGTGATGTCGCAGGAACAGATGGAGCGTTTCCCGGATATGACACTGAGTGAGTCCCTGCAAAGGGTTCCCGGAGTGGCTGTCGGATATAGCTACGGACTTGCCAGGGACATTATTATCAGGGGGCTCGGTCAGGGCCTGAGTTCCATTACCATAAACGGTACGAGGTTACCTTCCACGAGTGCCGGGTACCGGGATACCGACCTTAATGGCGTATTGTCTGATGTGGTGGAAGCTGTAGAGGTAGTAAAGACCTTAACCCCGGATATGGATGCCGACGGAACCGGGGGAACCGTAAATATCATTACCAAAAGCCCGCCCCTGAACTCCAGGACACTGGATGCAAAAGCCTCCGCAGGATACAACAATCTGGTGGACAAGGCCAATTACGAAATGGGGGCCACTTACGGACAGCGGTTAAAAAAAACCGGGTTTGTGGTTGGTGCTAATTACCTGAGGACCAGTCGGGGTGAAGACCGTGTGGAAAAGGGCTATGACGAATATGAACTCGATGGCAGGGAACAGCTTTTACTGGAAGAGTACGATCTCACCGGTTATATGATCAAAAGAGACAATGTAGGAGTAAACGCGGAATTCGATTACTATCCCGATGACCATTCCAGGTATTACATAAGGGGATCTTACAATAAGTACTATGAAAAACAAAACAGGCTGCGCAGGATCACCGGTATAGGAGAATATATTTCCACTACCCGGATCAGTGATGTCCGGGTTACCCAGTTCGGGAACTGGAGGGATTATCACCGTGACCTCACCATCATTTCCATTGGGGGGAAGACGTCTTTTTCTTCCTGGAATCTGGACTTTGACCTGACGTACAGTGGCGGCAATTACGATCAGCCCATTTATTACAGGGCAAATTTCGAAAGGAGCGGCATGTCGGGTGAACTGGATCTCAGTAATCCCAGGGTTCCGAAGATAGATTACGTGGAAGAAGCCCCTTACGACCCCACTCAATATACCACCAACAGGTACATCAACCGTCACGATTCCTCAAAAGATCACGACGGACAGTTGACTTTTAACATTTCAAAACCTTATACCATAGGGGACATATCGGGAGAATTTAAATTTGGCGGGCGGTTCCGGTATAAATACAATGACCGTTCCAGAAATTATTTTCTCCACGACCTCAGGGAAGGAGAGTTCGTTCTTGCCGACTATCTTTCCGGTTATAGAAAAGATGATCATTTCGACAATAATTACGTACTTGACAATTTCCCGGATGCCGAGGCACTGGAAGATTTTTACGAAAATAACAAAGGCCTTTTTAAAGATAATGAAAATTATACACGACAGAATACCGATCCCGATTCCTTTTTCGGAAATGAGTATCTCGGGGCGGGATATGTCATGACCAAACTGAATTTCAGTAACTTTGAAGTCGTAGGCGGTGTTCGTTACGAACAGACCGGGTTTCACTATAAAGGAAACCAGGTGAATTTTGACGAAGATGGTAATTACCTGAATACCTTTCGTGTGGATTCTGAAAAGACTTTTGACGGCTTTTTCCCATCCCTGAACATAAAATACACGCTCAGGGAAAATACCAATTTCCGGTTTGCAGTAACAAGGTCGCTTTCCAGGCCCAGTTATTACGATCTGGTCCCCTGGGAAGAGGTCCTGAACAGCCGGGAAGAAATAAATATGGGAAACCCCGATCTCATACAGGCGACCTCGATGAACTACGACCTGCTTTTTGAACACTATTTTCAATCGGTGGGGTTGATATCCGGTGGTGTTTTTTACAAAAAGATCGGGAATTACATCTACGAATCCAATTACATCCGGGAAGGCGGTACATACGACGGCTGGGAGGTGGAACAGGTAGTAAACGGTGCCAGTGCCACCGTAAAGGGACTGGAATTGTCATGGCAACAGCAACTTACTTTTCTCCCCGGATTTCTCAACGGCCTGGGAATCTATGCCAATTATACTTATGTGGATTCGGAAATGGAAGTTCCGGGCATTGAACAGGTGAGGACCGTTAAACTCCCTGAAATGCGCCCGCATGTAGGAAATGTTTCGCTTTCTTATGAAAAATATGGTTTTTCCGGGAGAGTATCCATGTATTTTTACGATACCTACATTACCGAACTCGGAAACAATGCCGACCGGGACGAACTGGAAAGGGCCCGGAAACAGATAGACATATCGGCATCGCAAAAACTGAACGACAGGTGGAGTATTTTCGTTAACCTCAGTAATATTACCAATGCCCCGATCTCTTTCAGGTTCGGGGACGGACGTCGTCTGGACGACATGTATTATTCTTCCTGGGGGAACCTGGGAGTACGGTTTAATCTCAATTAAAATAAAAACTATAGATCATGTATAAAATTCAACTATTATCCGTTTTTCTGGCCGGCTTTTTCTGTATAGCGGTAAACGGGCAGGAGTTTTTGCCCGGCCCTTTTCCCGACCGTGTCGTATTGACGTGGAGCGATGATCCGCGAACTTCGCAGACCGTAAACTGGAGGACCGACGGACAGACCCGCATCTCCTACCTGGAAGTGGCCGAAGCCGATGCTTCCCCGGATTTTCCCTCAAAGGCGAAACGCATACAAGCGGAAACGTCATTTCTTGAAGTTGACGGCGTCAGGGCCAATTACCACACCGTAGAGATTGATTCCCTGTCGCCCGGGACTTTGTACGCTTACCGTGTAGGGCAGGGGGAGTCGTGGAGCGAATGGTACCATTTCAGTACGGCCCCGGAAGAAGATCAACCGTTTTCTTTTATCTATTTCGGGGATGCACAGAACAATTTGAAATCCATGTGGTCCAGGGTTGTCCGGCAGGCCTACAGTGCAATGCCCCGGGCCCGTTTTATGTTGCACGCCGGAGACCTGATCAACAGGACACATAACGACAGGGAATGGGGAGAGTGGCATCATGCCGGGAGTTTTATCCATGCCATGATTCCAAGTGTTCCGTCACCCGGGAACCATGAATACGACCGGGATGAAGAGGGAAATTTACAACTGGATGTCCACTGGAAAAAGACGTTTCACATGCCGTCCAATGGCCCCGAAGGCCTGGAGAGTTCCGTTTATTACCTGGATTATGGCAATTGCAGGATTATTTCTTTGAATTCACAGGAAATTATACTGGATGAGGTTTCCAGGGAAAAACAGGCGAAATGGCTGGACAGGGTGTTGTCCGGGAATAAGAAGACATGGACGGTTATCACCTTTCACCATCCCCTATTTTCTTCCAAGGAAGGCAGGGACAATCCCGAATTCCGGAAGACATTCAAACCCATTTTTGACAAGTATAAAGTAGACCTTGTTTTACAGGGGCACGATCATACTTACGGAAGGGGGCGTAACCTTCCCGTAGGTGTCACCAATACGGATGCCGGGTCGGGAACCATGTATGTGGTTTCCGTAAGCGGGCCCAAAATGTATAACCTTACCACCGACCGCTGGATGGACAGGGCCGCAAGCAATACGCAGCTTTACCAGATCATATCGATTGCCGGGGATACACTTTCTTTCGAGGCTTATACGGCTACAGGACAGCTATATGATGCTTTTGACATTGTTAAGGGCAATGGTAAAAAGGAATGGAAGGAACGAGTACCACAGGATACCCGGGAAAGGACGGCTTTACCCAAACACTATTTAAAAAAGCTTTCAAAAAAGGAGATCGAGGAATATCACAAGGTGTATCCCGAACGGCATTAATGCTATTTTACAGTTAACAATAAGGAAATTATGTCCGGGCCTGAATATATCGATACAGATTATTCAGGCCCGGACACTTCATCTTTTAATTACACATCGCCTGTCTTTCCTATGCCCTTGAAAAAATAACCGATATCTTTATAGAACCGACAATGACTTTTATCAATACCCCGGATAACAGAATCGGAGTTTGGAGGTCTCCTGTTTTCTTAGGTTGTAAGTTGCCGGTAATGTATGTCCCCTGATCTACAATGTCGATAAAAACTCCTTCAAAACTTCTACGGTACGTTTGAGCTCGTCGTGGTGCAGGTTATGACCGGCTCCGTCGATGTGTACGAGTTTGCCTTTCTGTATCACCGTGGCCGCTTTCTCGTTGGCCTTGCGCTGTTCCGGCGATGCGTCGGCTTTGAGCACAAGCGCGGGTACCGGAATTTTTGCCAGCGCATCTCCGGTCCTCATGGTGCCCGACATGGCCTGCCACGTTTTATCTGTATAGGCACCGTGATATTGTTTTTTCGAGAGTGCCCAATACCGGCAGTCCACTGCATCCCATTTGGGGCTGTTGCGGTGGCAGGTCGCCACCAGGTCGTCGAAGCTATAGTTGTTCTGTGCTACCAGCGTTTCCGGAGGTCCGGACATACTTACGGAAAGCCGGTCCGGCGCCTGGGTTTCGGGTTGCGGAGCTTTGGGCGGCGCATCATTTCCGGTGCTACGTGCTCTACCGCTTTCCCCGGCGGGAAAGCGGTAGAGCATGGGGTCCAGCATAATAATAGCCTTCGCCAGATCCGGATATTCCGCACCTACGCGCATTACCGTAGCAGCGCCCATGGAATGCCCCATCAGGATAGGCTTTTCGAACTTCATCACGCGCACGAACTCCACCACGTCTTTTACCAGCGTATTGCCGTCATCGGAGGTAGTGAACGGGTCAGACAGGCCGTGCCCCCGGGCATCAAGCATATATATGTCGTACGAATCCTGTAGTTTCCAGGTAAGCGTGGTCCAGCTGAGCCCGATATCCGTAACTCCGTGAACCATCACGATAACGGGTTTATCAGGTGCGGGAACAGCATGATAGTAGTGGATGCGAATCCCATTTGCATACACATAGCCGTCCGACCATCCGTCAGGGATTTCCGGGGTATCGCCGGCGTTTGCAATAGCAGGTAACAGGATCAACAGTCCCAGCATCTGCAAGTAGAAATAGATTTTTTTGGCTTTTTTCATAGTAATGACTCCTTTCTGATTTTTTAATTTAACAGTATAACATTGCTCACTTGAATTATTGCTTATAGTCCTTTTTGTATTTTGAGGGGGAAAGGCCCAAGACCCGTTTGAACATCCTGGAAAAATAAAAGGGATCGGTAAATCCCAGGGCATTGGCAATTTCCTTTACATTCATATTGGTAAAGTACAGGTACTGACAGGATTTCTGGATTTTCAGGTGGATAAAATATTTGATCGGAGATGTTCCGGTTGCCGTTTTAAACAATTCCGAATAGCGGGATACCGATAGAAATTGCTGGGAAGCCAGGTCTTTGATGGAAAGCGATTTGTCGAGATGTTTTTTCATGTACGTTATCGATTGATTCACCGGGTTTTTCCGTTCTGTCGGATCATTGGTCCGGGATTGATAAATAAAGGAACTTATATAGTGCAAAAGATATATGTTGGAAAGCTCCAGAGAGGCGTCATCAAAACTGTTTTCCAGAAGTTTGATCATTTTCAGGAACAATTCCGTTCGCTGCTCGTCGTAAGGGATTTTGATGGTTCTGTCCGGGTTGTACTTCAACAACCTTTCGTATATGGAATCCGCATTGTTTCCGATAAAGTGAACCCAGTAAATGCTCCATGGATCGGACAGGGAACTTTTATAATGATGTGGAATACCAGCGGGAATAATAAAAAACTGGTTAGGCTGAAGTTCCAATTCTTCGTTCCCGATAAAAATAACTCCCTTTCCTTCCACACAGTATAACAGGATATATTCGTCACACCCTTTTTTCCTTTCGCGGTCGTGATAATTGGCAAAAGGGTAGTACCCGATAGCGGTTATATACAGGGAATTTATAATCGGGTTCACTTCAATTTTCTTCCTTACATCAGGCGGCAAGACGATCATCCGTTGACCTACAAAACCTTCTTTGATCTTCAGGGATTCATTGTCCATGATTAAGCGTACTTGACAGTTGGATTTATATACACAAGTTTAGTACATGACAAAAATTGTTTTAACCGGGTTTCTCGGAAAATCGGTTTTACCCCGGCCATTTCGACTGGGCTCAATGCATTGCCTGGAGGGAGCCTGATTTTCCTCTCCCGATATTTATCGGGAGAGGAAAATCCATCAAAATTAAATTTTTGTCATGTACTAAAATGCACAAGCTACAATGAATTTGTTATTTACTAAAATAAAGCTGTTGATTTTGACATAAGTTAAAACATGAAAGCTAAAAAATAATAAAATCGTAAAATAATCCATCCTATTGCTATGAATATCCATGTTGACGAGAAGAGAATGCCGTTAATTTTGTGGGCTAAGCAGTTGAGGAAATACTGTAATTAACCCATCCAAAAACAAACTTATGATAACACCTGACCGACAAAAAAAGACCAATGATATCAGGAATTTACTGCTGATATGGTGCTTTTCAGTATTGTTTTCTTCCTGTAACACCGGGCATTCGGACGCATCGTCAGCACTGGATTTATCCGGAAAATGGACATTCCGGATAGATTCCACGGATGTGGGGACCGGCCAACAGTGGTTTAAGCAGGAATTCGAAGATATTGTAACCCTTCCGGGCTCCATGACCACCAACGGAAAAGGGAATGATATAGGGCTTTCCACGCCCTGGACGGGATCTTTTCTGGATTCCTCCTATTTTAAAGCCCCTTCTTATAAAAAATACAGACAGGCCGGAAACATCAAGGTACCTTTTTGGTTACAACCCGAAAAATATTACAAAGGGGTGGCGTGGTACCAGAAGCAGATTGAGATCCCTTCCGACTGGAAAGGAAAATCCCTGGAGTTTAAAATAGAACGGGGCCATTGGGAGACCACGGTATGGCTGGACGATCAGCTCCTGGGAACAGAAAACAGCCTGGGGACACCGCAGGTATTTGAACTCCCGGAAAATTTGGCCCCGGGAACATATACGCTATCTGTTAAAGTGGATAACAGGGTTAAGGATATTGATGTAGGCATCAATTCCCACAGCATTTCCGATCATACACAGTCCAACTGGAATGGTATGGTAGGGGAGCTCTCCATAACAGCAAAACCGCTGGTTCATATCGAGAAGATGGCCCTGTACCCGGATATAGAGAAGAAGGAGGTGAATGTAAAACTTGTCATTGCCAATGGATCGGGCGGAGCGCAAACTGTTAAGGCGCTGTTTAAAGTTACCGGCGAAGAAGAAAACCTGCCGGAAAAGGAGGCAGAAATAAAACTGGAAAAGGGAGAGAACAGCTTTGATCTGAATTATGACATGGGCGATTCCCCGGTTTTATGGGATGAGTTCACTCCTAACCTGTACGAGATGTCCGTTCAATTACAGGGTACCGATTTTGAAGACGCCAGGAAAGCGCAATTCGGGATGCGAAAATTCGCAACCAATGGCTCTCAGCTTACCATAAACAACAGGCTTACATTTATGAGAGGTACCCTGGAATGTGCCATATTCCCAAAAACGGGTTATCCGCCTACGGATAAGGAGGAATGGAAGCGGATCATAAACGTGTGCAAGTCCTTTGGGCTTAATCATATGCGCTTTCACTCCTGGTGTCCTCCCGAAGCAGCGTTTGATGCAGCCGATGAACTCGGATTCTACTTCCAGGTAGAATGCAGCTCATGGGCAAATTTTTCGACTGCCATCGGCGACGGCTCTCCCCTGGACACCTATATCATGGAGGAAAGCGAGCGTATAATAGAGGCCTACGGAAATCATCCGTCGTTTTGTTTTATGGCCTATGGCAATGAGCCCGGAGGAGAACACCACAAGGAGTACCTGAGAAATTTTGTAGAATACTGGAAAACAAAGGACCCCCGTCGACTATATACGACAGCCGCAGGATGGCCTGTGATCGATCAAAATGATTTTAACAGCACTTCAGATCCGCGTATTCAGGGATGGGGTCAGGGACTGAACAGTATTATCAATAAAGAAGCGCCCAGCACAGATTATGACTGGAGCGCCATCACATCGCAATGGGAACAACCGACCATTAGTCATGAAATAGGGCAGTGGTGTGTGTATCCCAATTTTGAGGAAATGTCAAAATATACCGGTGTACTCAAACCTAAGAATTTCGAAATATTCAAGGACAGGTTGTATGAAAACGGTTTGGATGGGATGGAAAAGGACTTTTTAATGGCTTCCGGAAAATTGCAGGCGCTCTGTTATAAGGCCGATATAGAAGCAGCACTCCGAACCCCGGGATTCGGCGGTTTTCAGCTACTCGATCTGCACGATTTTCCCGGGCAGGGCACCGCACTTGTGGGTGTGCTGGACCCGTTCTGGGAAGAAAAAGGATATATCACTGCCGAAGAATATAGCAGGTTTTGTAATGCTACAGTTCCTTTGGTCCGGTTGTCCCGGCGTGTTTTTGTCAATAACGAGTCCTTTGATGCCGAAGTGGAGATCGCACATTTCGGAGAAGAGACTTTGAAAGCCGTTGTGCCGGAGTGGAAAATAAAACATTCCAACGGGGAGACCTTTGCCCGGGGCAATTTACCCGAAACGGACATACCGCTTGGCAACGGGATCTCCCTGGGAGAGATACATCATTCCTTGTCCGGTATTCAGGAACCCGAAATGCTTACCCTCGAAGTGTCTGTCAACGATTTTGTAAACTCATGGCCCGTATGGGTGTATCCTGAAAAACAGGATATACCGGGAGAGAATAAAGTCCGCATTGCCCGGCAACTGGGTGCAAAAGAGAAAAAATATCTCGAAGGCGGGGGTACATTGCTTCTCAGTCTCCCGAAAGGAAGCCTGAAAGATGAAGCCGGTGGTGATATTGCCATCGGGTTTTCCAGTATATTCTGGAATACGGCCTGGACCAACGGGCAGGCTCCGCATACCCTGGGCATCCTTTGCGACCCGGAACACCCGGCGTTCGCCTATTTCCCTACGCAAAATCACAGCAATTGGCAATGGTGGGATGCCATGAGCCATTCGAATGCTATCCGGCTGGACCATTTAAGCGACGGTATTAAACCCGTTCTGAGAGTGATTGACGACTGGTTCACTTCCGAATCACTCGGATTGCTCGTAGAAGGTAAGGTAGGCAAGGGAAAACTGCTTATTTCCGGTATAGACCTTCTGAAAGATCAACAGCACAGGCCGGAAGCCAGGCAGTTGTTGTACAGCCTGGAACGCTATATGAACAGTAATGCGTTTAACCCCGAAACGCAGCTAACCTTTGATAAGGTCAAATCAATACTAAAATAAAACCAACTAAATTAAATACTATGGAAAAAGCATGTTTTCCATGCAACATCAGGATGCTGGCATATTATCTGGTTTTGACCGGGTTTGTGCTAAATTCAATACAGTTGCACGCAACAGTGAATACAGAGAATTCACAGCAAATAATCACGGGAACAGTAACCTCGGCAACAGATGGTGCCCCACTACCCGGGGTGAATATCATCGTGCAGGGAACGGCACAGGGAGTGGTTACTGATTTCGACGGGAATTATGAGATTACGGATGTTCCTCCGGATGCCGTATTGGAATTCTCCTATATCGGGTTTAAAACACAAACGATCGAAGTAGACGGAAGGAGCACTATAGATGTCTCGTTGAGTGAGGACCTGGAACAACTGGAAGAAGTGGTTGTGGTCGGTTACGGGACCCAGACGAGAGAGAAGGTTACCGGGGCCGTGTCATCGGTCAAGTCGGAAGACATTGTTACCCAGGGTTCCAATACGGTAGAGAAAGCGCTACAGGGAAGAGTGCCCGGGGTGCAGGTGGAGTCGGCCGGTGGAGATCCGGGTTCCGGAGTGCGAATCCTGATCCGGGGTACGGGTTCTTTGGGAAACAACAATCCCCTGTATATCGTGGATGGCGTACAGGTAGACAATATCAATAACCTGAATCCGACGGATATTGCGTCCATGGACATATTAAAAGATGCTTCGGCGGCTGCCATTTACGGGTCGAGGGCTGCAAACGGAGTGGTGATCATCACTACCAAATCCGGGAGAAAGGGCGAGAACAGGATCGATTTCAGCACGTACTACGGCTTTCAAACGATCGTGGATAAACTTGATGTCCTCAACGCTTCGGAATGGGCCGGTGTGAGTAATGCGGCCCATGACAATGCCGGATTGGACAGGCTGGACATAGCGTCGGATCCGGGATCTTTGGGAAAAGGCACGGACTGGCAGGATGAAATATACAGGACAGCCCCGGTAAAAAATTACAACCTCTCTGCCAGCGGCGGCGGCGAACATTATACCTATAGTGTTTCCGCGGGATACATGGAACAGGACGGCATTGTAAAAGAGACCGGTTACAACCGGTGGAACCTCCGTTTTAAATCGACCCTGACCAAAGGGAGGTTCAAATTCGGGGAATCGGTGATACTGTCGAAGGAATATTGGAGAAACATGGCCGGCGGATGGGGAGGCCAGGGAGGAAACCCTGTGGGGTCCGCCCCCAAAATGATCCCTGTTTTCGATGTGTATAATCCGGATGCCATAGGAGGATATGCAGGAGCTTACGGACCCGTGGTAAACGTCGCCAATCCCGTGGCCCAGCTGAATCTTGAAGTTCCCGAGGTACATTCCAAAGAAGCTATAGTGAATGCCTTTGCAGAGGTTTCCATACTGGACGGGCTGAAATACAAGCTCAACCTCGGATACACGAGTACCAACGGATACGATTATACGTATACCTATCCGTATGAGGTAGGTACCCTGTTTACGAACCTGGATTCCGACCTCTACGAATCGCGATATGAAACGGAGTATATTTTAACGGAAAATACACTGACCTACGATAAGACTTTCGGAAAACACAGCATAAACGCACTGATAGGATATACCTTTCAGAACACCAAGTACAGAAGCCTTACGGGGTCCAAGAGCGGAATGCCCCCCGGCGTGGAAGTACTGGATGCAGGTACGGTAAATACGGCTGCGGGAAGCAATGCCTGGGAGAACAGCCTGGTTTCTTATTTGGGCCGGTTGACCTATTCGTTCGATGATCGTTATGTGCTTACGGGAATACTGAGAAGGGACGGGTCTTCACGTTTCGGAAAAGACCACCGGTTCGGGAATTTCCCCTCGCTGGCCCTGGCCTGGAACCTGTCGAACGAGCCTTTTTTTACAAAACTCAAGGAAACGTTTAACACGGCCAAAGTCCGTGTGAGTTACGGAGTTCTGGGGAACCAGGAGTTTGATGACTACCGTTTTAGTCCCGCGATCAACCTGAACACGAACTATGTGGTAGGACAAGGTCAGGCACTATGGCCCGGTGCCATCCAGGCAGCCTTCGCAACCCCGGATATCAAGTGGGAAACCTCGAAAACATTTAATATAGGAACAGATCTGAGTTTTCTGGACCGTCGCCTGGAATTTATCTTTGATTACTTCGTCAAAGAGAATTCTGATGTATTGCTCCAGGTGCCGATACCATTATCTACAGGAGCCAGCGGAAACAGTCCCTATATCAACGCGGGTCAGATCACGAACAAGGGCTTCGAGGCATCACTGAGCTTCAGGAGCAATTCGGAAGGAGATTTTTCGTATCAGATCACAGGAACGCTGGCTTCGGTAGACAACGAGGTGGATTTTCTGGGGACGGGCTCCCAGCAGATCTTCGGTGGACAACCCACACATCACGGCGCCTCGGCCACGGTAACGCAGGCCGGGCTTCCCGTGGGAGCATTTTACCTGATAAAAACAGACGGGATCTTCAATTCGGAGGAAGAAGTCAACAGCTATACACGCGACGGGGCATTGATCCAGCCCAATGCCAGGCCCGGGGATATCCGTTTTGTAGATCACAACAACGACGGTCAGATCGATGAAGACGACCGGCAGTATCTGGGAAGTCCGAATCCTGATTTCTCTTATGGCCTGGGGGCCAACTTTAACTGGAAGAATTTCGATATGAACTTGTTTTTCCAGGGCACCCGGGGAAATAAGATCTACAACGGATTACGGCAGGACCTCGAAGGGATGAACCTGGAATTCAATTACATGAAATCGACACGGAATGCCTGGACACCGGAGAATCAGGATACGGATATGCCGCGAGCGGTGATCAATGACCCGAACCAGAATTCGAGGACTTCCGATCGTTTTCTGGAAGACGGTTCTTATTTCCGGTTCAAAACCCTGCAATTCGGTTACACGTTCCCGGAAAACGCATTGAAAGTAGCCGGGATCGAAAGATGCCGTCTTTACATAAGTCTGGATAACATCTTTACTATAACGGATTACAAGGGCTATAACCCCGATCTGGGAAGAGCAGGGTCCGTTCTGGACAGGGGGGTGGATTTCGGCCATGTGGCCTATCCGCTGTCAAGGACCTTTTTAACAGGAATAGAGCTTTCGTTTTAAATAAAGACTTAAAAAAACAGCATTATGAAGACTTATATTTTAATACTGATCGTTCTTTTATCGGTTACCTGTGGTTGTAACGACGAACTGGATCAGATCAATCCGAATGTGATCACCCAGGAAAATTTCTGGGAGACGGAAGATGATGTACTGTCAGGCCTGGCAGCAACCTATAAAGTATTAAGGGATGTGAATAACGGCTACTGGGGGGTAAGAGGCGTGGAACTCACCAACGGCCGGGGCGACGATTTTTTCATTCGCAACGACGTAAAGGCATTGTATGAACTTTCAACCTTTACCAATACAACTTCAACAGGAACACCGGGTAATATTTTTACCGGGTGCTATACGGGGATATTCAGGGCAAACCAGATTCTGGACAACATAGAAGGTGTGGAAGGGATCTCCCGGGAACAGAAGGATGCCTATATTGCCGAAGCAAAGTTTCTCCGGGCACTGAATTACTTTCACCTGGTGATCAATTTTGAATCGGTCCCCATTTTTACCACGGTGCCCCAGACCCGGGAAGACTATTTCGTAGCGAATTCTCCCGAATCGGAAGTATGGGCACAGGTGGAAACCGATTTTACGGATGCGATAGCAGGTCTCCCGGTTACTTATTCTGATGAATGGGTAGGAAGAGCCACAAAAGGAGCCGCAACCGGGTATCTGGGAAAAGCGTATCTGTACCAGGAGAAGTGGGGCGAAGCGGTTAGTAAGTTTGCAGAGCTGGCGACCCCTGCCGGGATATCGGAAGCGCCTTACAATTACGATTTGCTTGCCGATTTTGAAGATAATTTCGTGGCAGAACATGACAACAATGTGGAATCCTTATTCGAAATACAGAATCACAATGTGGGAGGCTCCAATCCCTGGGCGGGCGAGAATGCCGATGAATCTCAGGGGGTAACCACAGCCCAGGAATTTGCCCCTGCGGAAGTAGGAGGATGGTTCGAAGCGTTCCCCACGGAAAAGATCTTTAATGAATTTCAAAAGGAAAAAACCGTAAATGCGGATTTTGACCCCAGGATGTATGCCACTCTTGTCTGGGATTATCCCGGGGCCATGTATTACAATATGCCGTTCTCCGAATTTGAACTCCAGTTCGGGTACAGTTCCATGCTCCGGAAGTATCAAAACTGGCAGGACGATAATGAAGGAATATGGATCTCGGAGATTAACGAGAAAGCCCTTCGTTTTGCAGACATCCTGCTGATGTACGCGGAGGCCCTGACCATGCAGGGAAATCCGGGCGAAGCGACACCCCTGGTCAACCGGATCAGGAACAGGGCCAACCTGTCCGATATATCCGGTTTGGGACAGGAAGCAATGATGGCCGAGATCCGCCATCAACGGATGATCGAGTTCTTTCGTGAGGGCTTCCGTTTTTACGACCTGAAACGATGGGGACTGATCCGGGAGGAAATAGAGAACAGCGATAAAGTGGGGAAGGAGTTTTTAACCCTGCCCAGGCATGAATATTTCCCCATTCCACAGGGAGAGATCAATACCAATCCCGAGATCGGGCAAAATCCGGATTGGTAATTATCCCCCTCAGATTTATTTATCGTATTTTCCTAACATGAATAACAACTGTGCCGGAATTTGATATAAGATAATCCATCGTTTTAAGAGGATATTCTATGTATAGAGAATTCCGGACAGTTTAAATTAGCAGTTAGTATATGACAAAAATTTATCAGGTAAGATGTAAGACTGCAGGACATACATAAGACATAGGACTTTAAATGTAGATAAACCAGTTGCCGGCTTGAAAAGCAGTTATAAAAACCGGTAACCGGCAACCGGAATCAGTCCTGAAGTCATAGATCAAAACAATAGCATATTTGAATTTTTGTCATGTACTGATAAGATTAGCAGGTATAAAAGTAGTATACCGGGGATACTGTTATGGAGTTTTTCAACGGGGACCCCGTCAATTTTACGCTTAATTAAATGACTATAAGCAATCAAAATTTCAACCTGAAGTATGTATACGCCCTCGCGCTTACCTCTGCAATGGGCGGCCTCCTTTTCGGATATGACTGGGTGGTGATAGGCGGGGCAAAGCCTTTTTATGAATTGTTCTTTGGTATCAAGGGATCAGCCGCTTTACAGGGATGGGCGGTCAGCAGTGCATTGGTAGGGTGTATATTCGGGGCCATGATTTCGGGGGTGGTTTCAGATACCATAGGCCGTAAAGGGCCGTTGGTGGTGTCGGCATTGCTCTTCCTCGTTTCCGCATTTGGTTCGGGCTATGCAGATGGCTTTACTGTATTTATCATATACCGCCTTATCGGGGGACTGGGAATAGGCCTGGCCTCTACCTTGTCACCCATGTATATTGCCGAAATCGCACCTTCCGCAAGGCGGGGAAGGCTTGTTTCCATCAATCAGCTCACCATTGTTATAGGGATATTGCTCGCACAAATCGTAAATTACCTGATTGCCGAAGCTGTTCCTGCGGATTTCGAAGCTGCCGACATCCTTTCTTCCTGGAACGGACAACAGGGCTGGAGATGGATGTTCTGGGCAGAGATGATCCCTGCCGCGGTTTTTCTGTTTACCATGCTGCTTGTTCCGGAAAGTCCCCGGTTTATGGCCAAACATTATCAGTATCAGAAAGCCGTACACATCTTAACGCGGATCGGCGGCGCGGATTATGCAAGGGAACAACTGGACAACATGAAGAAAACACTTGCCAAAGAAAAAAACAACCGGAGGGTTACTCTTTCCGAGCTAAAGAACCCCAAACTTTTAACCATCCTGACCATAGGCGTGGTCCTGGCTTTTTTTCAGCAGTGGTGCGGAATCAATGTGATCTTTAACTATGCCGATGAGATCTTTACCGCCGCGGGTTACAATGTGGGAGATATGCTGTTCAATATTGTCATAACAGGCAGTGTAAACCTCGTATTTACATTGGTGGCCATGAATACCGTTGACAGATGGGGACGCCGGAGGTTAATGCTGTTCGGGGCATCAGGACTTACCCTGGTATATGCCATGCTCGGCAGTGCGTATTATTTCGGATTTTCCGGGTGGCCCGTGCTGCTTTTGGTGGTAGTGGCCATAGCCATTTATGCCATGTCGCTCGCACCGATCACCTGGGTGATCCTTTCGGAGATCTTCCCGAATCGTTTAAGGGGACTGGCCATGTCCATAGCTACTTTTTCACTATGGCTGGCTTCGTTCACGCTTACTTTTTCATTCCCGGTCCTGAATAAAGGGCTGGGGTCTTATGGTACCTTCTGGCTGTACAGCCTCATATGTCTGGGAGGATATGTTTTTATCAGGAAGAAGCTTCCCGAAACCAAAGAAAAAAGCCTCGAAGAAATAGAGATCGAATTAACCGGAAAAAATGAGAACAGCAAATAAAGTAAAAGCCTGGAAAGAGAAAGTCAGCATTCCTACTTATGAAACGGGACCCCCTGAAAAATATCCTTTTTTCCTGGAAAAAAGAGTGTACCAGGGGAGTAGCGGGGTTGTTTATCCGAATCCCGTGGTAGAACAGATTTCCGACCACCCTGTGGAGAAAGAATGGAATGCCGTTTACCTGGAAAACCAATACCTGAAGATCATGGTGTTGCCGGAGCTGGGCGGGAGAATTCAAATGGCTTTTGATAAAATAAGGCAACGGCACTTTGTGTATTACAACCATGTTATAAAACCTGCCCTCGTCGGATTGACGGGGCCGTGGATCTCCGGGGGAATAGAATTTAACTGGCCGCAACACCACCGCCCCAGTACCTATGAACCCGTTGACTCTTGTATTGAGGAAAACGGAGATGGCAGTGCCACGGTCTGGGTGAGTGAGACCGAACGCATGTCCAGGACGAAGGGAATGGCCGGATTTACCCTGTATCCGGATAAGGCTTACCTGGAAATAAAAGGCCGGGTTTACAATCGCACACCGCACCCCCAGACCTTTCTTTGGTGGGCCAATCCGGCCGTAGCGGTCAACGATCATTATCAATCGGTGTTCCCTCCGGACGTCCATGCCGTATTTGATCACGGTAAGCGCGACGTTTCCGAATTTCCGATAGCCAGGGGAAAATACTATAAAGTGGATTATGCTCCCGGAACCGATATCTCCCGGTATAAAAATATTCCCGTTCCCACGTCCTATATGGCCATTACATCCGAATACGATTTTGTAGGGGGCTACGAAAATGACACCGAAGCAGGACTTTTGCATATTGCAGATCACCATATTTCACCCGGTAAAAAGCAGTGGACCTGGGGTAATGGCGATTTCGGGCATGCCTGGGACAGGAACCTCACGGAGACAGACGGCCCCTATATAGAGCTCATGTGCGGGGTCTATACCGACAATCAACCCGATTTCTCCTGGTTGCATCCCTATGAGGAAAAAAGCTTCCGCCAGTATTTTATGCCTTATCACAGTGTGGGAATCGTTAAAAACGCGTCAAAGAATGCCCTGGTGAATATGGAAAAGGAAGGCGATAAAATGATTTTGAAAATATACGTAACAGCCGTTTACCCCGGCAGTGAAATAGTACTCTTGGCCAAAAAGAAAACGCTTTACAGGGAGCGGACAGCTTTGAAACCGGAAAAAGGATACGAGGCCATGATAAACCTTCGGGGGTACAAATTTCAAGAACTTGAATTCTGTCTTAGGGACGGTCATGGTAATACACTCCTTACGTGGGTCCCCGAACCTGAAGAAAAGGCTGCGGTCCCCGAGGCGGCCAAAGCTGCAAAGGCTCCCGGTGCTATTGTATCTACAGAACAATTATATCTGACCGGATTACATCTTGAACAATACCGCCACGCCACTTATAATCCGGTGGATTATTATAAGGAAGCACTGTCCAGGGAACCCGGAGATGTGAGAAACAATAATGCGATGGGACTTTGGTATCTCAGGAGGGGGCGTTTCAGAAAGGCGTTGAAATTCTTTGAGACGGCCATTGCAACACTCACAGACAGAAATCCGAACCCTTACGACGGGGAGGCTATTTTTAACAAGGGGATGTGCCTGAAATTTTTAGGGGACCTGGATAAATCTTACGATGCCTTTTTCAAATCCTGCTGGAATGCGGCATGGCAGGATGCGGGGTACTTCAATCTCGCGCAGATCGATTGTTGCCGGAACCGGGAAGAAAAGGCGCTGGAACTGGTACGAAAAGCTCTTATCAGGAACTGGCACAATCACAAAGCCCGGCACCTTAAAGCCATTATATGGAGAAGACTCGGCCAATCGCAGGCCGTGGAACAGCTAATCCGTGAATCCCTGAAAATAGACCGGTTCAATTTCGGGATACTTTTTGAAAAGTATCTTCTGGGCCTTGCGGAAGAGGACCTGGAATATTTCAGGTTGATGATGCGGGACTACGTTCACAATTATCTGGAGCTGGCTATCGACTATGCCGAGGCCGGGGAATATCTTTCTGCAATCAGAATACTTGAATTGTATTCCGAAGGAAAAAAGGAGTTTTATCCTATGGTAGCCTACTTTATGGGGTATTTCTACGCGAAAACAGGGCAGGGGGACAAGTCTGACACCTATTACAAGATCGCAGCAGAAATGCCTGTGGATTATTGCTTTCCGAACCGTTTGGAGGAGGTGATTGTGCTCAAAACCGCTATAGAGGCCAATCCGGAAGACAGTCATGCACATTACTACCTGGGAAATTTCTGGTATGCTTCGCGACAATACGATCACGCCAGGGAAACCTGGGAAAAGGCGGTCCGGTTAAATCCGGACAATGCCGTATGTCACCGTAATCTGGCCCTTTTATACTATAATAAGGCCGATGAGAAAGACCTTGCACAAACACACCTGGAAGAAGCCTTTTCCCTGGATAAAAAAAATGCGAGAATACTGATGGAGCTGGACCAGCTTTATAAAAAGAGAAACATTCCCGTTAAAACGCGGTTGCAATGGTTTGAACAGCACAGGGAGCTCTGCAATTCAAGAGACGATACCTACCTGGAACTTGCCACTTTGCACAATCTTCTCGATGATAGCGAGCGGGCGTTAGATCTTATCGAATCGAGAAAATTCCATCCGTGGGAAGGAGGGGAGGGGAAGGTACCGTTTCAATACGTAACGGCCAAAACGGAAATAGCAAAAAAGTGTATTATCCGTGAAGATTATCAGGAAGCCATCGCACATTTGAAGGCAGCAAAAATATACCCGGAAAACCTGGGCGAGGGTAAATTGTTCGGAACCCAGGAAAATGATATTGATTACTGGCTCGGAATTGCCTGTGAAAAGCTGGGGAATACATCCGGGGCGGCAGAATATTTTAAAAAAGCCGCTGTTGGTTTAAGTGATCCGAGCCCCGCAACATTCTATAATGACCAGCAACCCGATAAAATATTTTACCAGGGACTGGCTCTGCTTAAACTGGGGAAGGAAAGGGAAGCCCGGGAGCGATTTGAAAAGTTGATTGCCTACGGGAAAGAACATATGAACGATAATGTAAAAATAGATTACTTTGCGGTATCCCTACCCGACCTGTTGATATTTGAGGAAGATCTCGACCAGGTAAACCGGGTGCACTGTCATTATCTTAAAAGCCTCGGAAATATGGGACTGCAACAGTGGGATACTGCAAAAAGGCACCTGGAACATGTGCTGGAGATGAATAATTCTCACATGGGGGGCGTAATACATTTGAACCTGTTAAAAAAGCAATGGTTTTTGGAGGAACTCTTCGTTGAAAAACCTTTAATGTGAAGCGCTTGTACAACCGTACCCTTAAAATTTAAAAACATCGTTACCTCTTACGCGGCATAATACAGACCGTATTGCCAACACGCCCCAAAACACCTGTACAAGACGTATGAAATAATGAATATCTGAACGAGGCCTTAAAATGTTTTTTTTGTGTTATCTATTGATATTTTGTAACCTTCTTGTTAAAAATAAGGGGGATTGTGTATATTTGAGTGTTGGGTGTAATATGGACACAACCCCCCGAAATGACAACACTTTTAAAGCATAACATAAGCAAAAACATATCGCTATCGGAAACCGAAATGGAGGATTTTTGCGGGCTTTTTCAACCCAGGAAAATTAAGAAAAAAACTTTCTTATTACGTGAGGGCGAAGTGTGCCGGTTTGAGGGTTTTGTTACCAAAGGACTTTTCAGGGTGTATCATATCGACACGAATGGCTTTGTACAAATCCTCTATTTTGCCGTTGAAAATTGGTGGGTTACTGACATTGACAGCTTTACGAATGAAAAACCATCGCAACTTTTTATCGAAGCATTGGAAGACAGCGAAGTGCTTTTAATTACTAAAAAAGACAAAGAATTTGCCTATGAAAACCTGCCGAAAATCGAGAAACTGTTTCGGGTAATGACCCAAAAAACACATGTTGCACTGCAGCGCAGGATGATAGACAATCTGAGCAAAACCGCCGACCAGCGTTATATCGATTTCATCGAAAAATATCCGCAACTCTTTCAACGATTGACCAACCTGCAAATAGCAGCCTATTTGGGGATCAGCCACGAATTTTTGAGTAAAATAAGAAAGAAGATCTCCGGAAAGAAATAAGGCAAATTTCGGATCAGGATCAAAGGTTGTGTTTTTTTTCACTTGTTGTAAATTTCCCGTTTTGGTTTTGCCACGAATACACGAATGTTTTTTGGGTTGAATATTGTATGTGAGGCTGATATATCGTAAACCCGGGATGGTTTCCGGTTTCCCTTTATTTACAAAAAAACAAACCACGTTGTACTGAAAGGTACAGCGATTTTGGCAGGCTGTGAAATTGTATTTTAGTTATTTAGGCATCAAGCACGAACTCATTAACTGAATAACTCAATAACCTGTCCTGCTGTCCTACGTCTGAACTGCAACAATGTCTACAACTTTTAGGATTGATCCCAGATTTCATTTATTGAACTTGTTCAATGTTTTTGGGCATCGGGTGGTTGCATCTTTGTCTTATTAATTTAAAACAAGACCGAAATGCAATCAATTGTCTCAAAAACATTCTTAATCCTCTTAATTTTATTCAAAATGGAAGCACAAGCGCAAAGTTTCAAAACTATTGAAACAAACAATCTCAAACTTGAAGTTTACAACGCCTCGGAAAACAATTTGGGCATAGCATCGGTTATCGTCTCCGGTAAAACAGATGCTGTCTTAATCGATGCACAATTTACTTTGGCAGATGCCGAAACAGTAGCGCAACAGATTAAAAAATCAGGGAAAAAACTTACGACCATTTTTGTAAGCCATGGCGACCCTGATTTTTATTTCGGATTGGAGGTATTCAAAAAATATTTTCCGGAAGTAACAGTTTATGCCACACCTGCCACTATCGAGCATATCAAAGCCACTGCACAAAAGAAATTAGACGTGTGGGGCGACCGCCTGGGCAAAGCCATTACCTCTAACGTTGTTTTGCCGCAAGTGTTGCGAGGCAATAGTATTGCGTTGGAAGGGCAGAAGCTGGAGATTACAGGATTGGAAGAATTTCCTTCAAGAACATTTGTGTGGATTCCTTCTGTCAAGGCCGTTGTAGGTGGTATCAATGTCTTTGGCAACACTTTCCACTTGTGGATGGCCGATGCGCAAACCGCAGAAGCCCGTAAACAATGGATTTCGGTATTGGACAAAATAGAAAGTTTGCATCCTGCAATCGTAATTCCCGCACACGCAAAATCAGCATCAGCATTTGATATATCGGCAGTCGAACACACCAAAGAATACATTCGGTTTTACGAAGAAGCACTTAAAACAAATAAAACCTCCGAAGCATTGATCAGTACATTAAAAACAAAATACCCTGATCTGACTTTTGAAATTGCCCTGCAAATAGGTGCAAAAGTAAACACGGGTGAAATGAAATGGTAAATTCGATAATAAGTTTTAACTTGACAATGCTTTTGGCGTTGTCAAGTTGTACTTTTAATAACACAACAATGACAAATCTCGAAATTGTAAAAAGTACTTACGAGGGGAAAACTTCGGAAGAAAACGGTAGAAACCTTGCCAAATATGTATCCGAAAATATCCGTTGGACAGAAGCCAGAGGTTTTCCGTATGGCGGTACTTACACAGGTTTGGAAAGCATCACCAGAAATGTTTTTACCCGGTTGGGAAGCGAATGGATAGATTACAAATTTACCCCCGAAGATTATATTGCCGGTGATGATAAAGTGGTTGCTTACGGTACATATACGGGAACTTACAAAAAAACGAACAAACCTTTTGAAGCCAGGGTAGCCCATCTTTGGAAATTGAAAGATGGAAAAATAATCAGCTTTGAGCAATTTGTGGACAGCAAAATGGTGGACGAAGCGATACGATAAACACTACACTTATACTGGAGTGTTAGCCGCAAGCTAAAAAATCGAAAATGGATAACAAACTATATCAATTTTATTGAGTTATACGTATAGTTTCCATGTAGTTCTTTGTGCAACGCTGTGCAACCTTTGTGAGTTTCTGTGGTTAGAACAAATGCTGCTGTTGATTAACCACTAAGTACACGAAGTAGGTCACAAAGTACACAGAGAAGGGCTCTTTTTAAAAGATTCATATGTCATATGTTTTTAAGTGGCCAATAATTTCATCGATCTATTTATCAATTGAATAAAAATAGAATTTATGTGTATAACTTTACAATTTTATAAACAATAACATTATGAACATGAAAAACGCAATTTTAGCCATTATGATTTTAACCTCAATCATATCTTGTAAAAATAAAAATGAGACAAAAAATATGAAAACAACTCAGGACGAAAAAAATAGCACTGAAGAAATGGTCACTTTATCCGGAAAAACATTTGAATACAATTATGGTGATTATGTTTATGAAGTAAATTTCAAGTCAGGGGATAAACTGCATTGGAAATGTATAAAAGGAGACGATAAAGGAAAAGAAGCTGACGAAACCTATGCCACACAGCGACTGAATAACTATACTTTTTTTATTTCGTGGATTGAGAAAGACGGACTGGGTGTCAGCCAGGTTATTAACCTGAATGATCATACTGTAAAAACTTTTTTGAGAATTGGAAAAGAAATAATACCTCTTACAGGGACAATTCGTGAGTTATAGAAATAACGGAATAAAAGCAAACAGGTAACAAAGTAACCGGCGCACGTAAGCTTCTATTTGATTTTTATCGTTCCGTTTCTGTATAAGTCTAACGCTTCATTTAGTAGCCGTTTAACGGTGCGAATGGGGATGTCCTTGTTGGGGTTAATTCTGAAAATCTTCATTCTTGAACGGTTCCCTTCTTCCAGTTCCGGATGGTCGAGATATTTTCCTTCTACCATCAGTATATAGGGTTCGTCCGTTTTTTTGTCAGTCCACAGATAGCTGAACATCTTTTTTTTATAACAGAAGCAGGGCATTCCCCACTTCCGCGTTTCGGTAATATTTTCGTCCTGTTCAAGGATGATATTACGCAGTGCAAGTAAGCAACCTTTATGGGGTTCTTCCTTGCTTAAATAATAGTTGTCAATATCCTGAAGCATAAGTAAATTGTTTATCGTATGATTGTGCAGCCTTCGCCAAATACTTTTTTGAGAATACCCCATTTCTTCGATGGAATAGCACTTTAAACATACAAAAAATGATAAACAAAATGATGAATAATCTATGAAATAATGAATACCTGAACGGGATGTTAAAATGGTGTTTTTGTGTTATTTATATTTTAGTCTTCGTATTAAAAATAAGAGGGATTGTGTATATTTGGGTATTGGCGGTCATTTAAGGACACAGCTGTTTGAAAACAATTATAAGAATGAAGAAACAAGTATTATTTATACATGGTGGAGGTGAAGGCGGTTATGAAGCAGACACTAAATTAGCAGATTCCCTCAGAAAGGAATTGGGAGATGCCTATGAGGTACATAACCCTGAAATCCATTTTAACGACACGCTTCCGGATTTCGGATGGCTTAAGCAAATCGGGAAAGAGATATCCTTGATTAAGGAAGAAATTATTTTGGCGGGACACTCTTTTGGCGCTTCAATGCTTTTGAAATATCTGTCGGAAAACCGGATACAGAAAAAAATTGACGGCCTTTTTCTTATCGCTGCACCGTATTGGAGTGGTGACGAAGATTGGAAACAGGGCATTAAGCTGCACAAGCGTTTTGCAGATAGCATACCAAAGGATATTCCGGTTTTTCTCTACCAATGTAAGGATGACGAAGTAGTACCGTTAGACCATCTCGAATTTTATACACAAAATCTGCCGCAGGCAACGGTTCGCATAATAACCAGTGGGGGGCATCAACTTAATAATGACCTGTCGCTCACAGCCAAAGATATGAAGTCGTTGTAAAAATCAAAGCCTATGGACAGGGAAACTGACTTAATTTCCAACAACTGCATATCCTCACGTATTTTTCCTTCCGGCACCTGCGCATAAATCCGGGGGTAAAACTATTTCTGTAAACAAAAGAACCTCTATTAATATTTTTTTAACTTTTCATTAACTTTTTTTCAATGATGTGTTTGGTACACTTAAGTACTTTAGGGGAACTTTTTTAACCCTAAATCTTAATTCGATGAACACCAAAAAGAAGATCAAAAAAATCACGCTGTTCTTCGCTCTTTGTACATTAATGTACGGATGTAGCGGGGATACCGATTCACTTCAAAGTGAAGTAAACCAAACCGGGCTGGGGGAAGTACAGGAAAACATTGCTCTGAACCCGGAGAAAACCACCATGCTTAAAAGCAATAATGACTCGATTGTCAGATATAAGCTGATAGCTTCGGGTAAAAACCGGGAAAACGCCTTGTTTGTAGAGCTCTCTTCAGGCCGGCCCGGAACGCTTACCGAAGGGACATATGATTTCCATACCGGTAAACCCGAAGGAAACGTTCCCGGCATCATTTACGGGATGGTACTTCCGGACAATGGAAAACCGGCAGGCATCACCGGCGGAAGTGTCATCCTGAAAGGAGGTAAAGCCGGTAAGTATGAGGCTACGCTCCGTCTGGATACGGAAAATGGGAAAAAACTGGATGAAACATTGTATATTGACGGTATTACGGAGGAAAAGAAGCATGGAAGTGCTAAAGTAGAAGCTGCTTCCACGTGTACCGGGTGTACCGATAATTTTCAAACCTGGGTCAGTGAGGCCGAAGCCCGGAGCTGGGCGGCCCGTTATGCTCCTTATGTAAAATTTGACCAGGCTGCTTCTACTTATCCCGATGATATTGAAGTCATTTGGAATGCCTCTACGAACCGGGACTGTGGCCAGCAGTTGGTATTGAGTGACCAGAGTATTATCGAGAACCGGAATACCGGTTTTACCACTTATTTTGACGTACAGATCAGTCCTGACGACAGTAGGAGAGTATTTATCGATTACTGGTGGGCATATGCCCGGCAACCCAATTGCATAGGAGATACGGGCGGACACGATTACGATTGGGAACATGTAGTGATCCAGTTCAACCGGAATACCTGGACCCCCTCAACCATTACCTTTTTTCAGCACGGAGGATGGTATACCCAGAACCTCACCACAAACAGGGATGAAGTGTATGTGGGTAAAGTGGCCCACGGGGCTTATCACGACAGCGGAGGTATCGGAGGCTGCCTTTACTATGCCGATTACCGCAATCCCGGCATTACGGTAGATATCGCCAATAACCTTTACCAGTTACGTTGTTCCGATCCTATTCTCAGCGCAGACGTAAACTGGGGAAGGCCTGGCAAAAGTCCGTTATGGAGAGCAAGAGACTATTGGAACTTTGCCCCCTGTAAAGGAGATAACCCATTAGGCACCCATGGCTGTGCACGGGGCGATTATAAAGATACAGCGTTGGGGGCAATAGAACGAAGTTTTTAATCAACTTGAAATAAATATCCAGGGGTTAAAGAATGGATGTGGTATTCCGGGAACACAAATTCCCGGTGGCCGTCTTTTCTTTAACCCTTTTCTTATTGTTTATACCATTTCTGAAAGCAGCTATAGGAGTAAAACAAAAAATATCTGCCAACGCCGTGTAAACATAGTAACGGTTAAATTTCCTGCCAAAAATTCAACTCTTTTTGCTATTTTGGTTGGCTCAGCGGAAAATACTTGAGTATTTTTCCGTTACTGACTTTACACAAACACATTGTGCTCCGCCAAATGTCAAGGAAAGAAAATTTAAAAGAAGCAAACTATTACTAAAATAACAGTAAATTAAAGAAATGAATCAAGGATATATCAACTATGCCAACTATAATATCTGGGCAAATAACAGACTAATAAACAATTTGATAGAACAAGACGACGAACTCTTAAACAAAGAATTTGTTGGAAGTTTTCCGACAATTCGTGCCACGATTTTACATATTTGGTTTGCTGAAACAGGTTGGCTTTCCCGTTTGAATGGAAATGGATGGGAAACATCAAGTGTTACAAACTTTACCGGAACCAATAATGAACTATTTAAGAAATGGCTAATGACTTCTGAGAGATTCAAAAAATTTGTAGAAAAAGCTGATTTAGAAAAAGAAATTCAATTTGAACATAAAGGAGAGAATTTTTCAATTCCGGCACGGGAAATAGTTCAAACAGTTTTTAATCATGGAAGTTATCATCGCGGACAGGTAGTAATGATGATGCGACAATTAGGGATCTCAAAAGTATCACAAACAGATTACATCGAATGGGTTCGAGAAAAGGAAAGAGGTAATATCTAATATCACAGAAAAGGCGAGAGCATAACAGGGACTATAGTTCATTAGCGGCCGATTTTCCTCTCGGAAAATCACCGGAGGACTTTTCCGCAACGAAACCATAGCCTCCTCCGTGCAAACCGAAAAAATTATGGACAAATACAGATCAAGACCAATAAAATTTAAAGAAACAATTGAAATAAATGACTGGAGAATCAAAGTATATACCATTACAAAAGGAGAAAATTTCTACCATCCGGAATTTTACAAATCAGTTAAGGAGAAGCTGCCGGGTTGGTTATCTTTAAAAAATTCTTTTAATAACGACAATAGCAATATCGGTTTCCTGATACTGCATTCGGGAAATGAAGGTGTTTTTTCCGTAATGAATTGGTGGGTAGGTGAAAATATGTTGAACACACATATCTTTTTCTCTGATTACCGATCAGAAGGTGATTTCAAACAGATTTCGGGAGACGGACTTGCTCCTTGTGTTTGGGAACTTGAAGTGATTTATCACGAAAAAAAATCGTGGACAGAAAATGTTCTTAAAAAATTACCTGACGCTGATTATGATACATATATTTTAGATACGATAAACACAAATGTATAATGCATAATAAACCTATAATCAGATTTGCCCGGGAAAGTGATTTACCGGAACTGGTACGTCTATGCCAACTACACGCCCAATTCGAAAAGTCGGAATATGAACCTGGGGGTAAAGAAGAATTACTGAATAACCATCTCTTTGGCGAAAGACCTTCACTGTACTGTCTTGTAGCTGAGCATAATCAAAAATTGATGGGCTACACCAGTTATATGAAACAATTTTCAACCTGGGATGCAAATTGTTATATCTATATGGATTGCCTTTTCCTGACCGAAGAATCAAGAGGTTTTGGAATCGGGGAAAGGCTTATCGATCAAATTAAAGAGGAGGCTAAAAAAATGGACTGTTCTTTAATTCAATGGCAGACCCCTAAATTTAACAGAAGAGCTATGAAATTTTATGATAGAATTGGAGCTTCCTCTAAAACAAAGGAAAGATATTTTTTAACTTTATAAATTAAGATAACCGGCACAGAACAATTGGTATAGTAAATGGCTTCAACCCGCCAAACCGCAAAGTTTTGGCAGATTTAAAACCGAAATCTAAAATGAAATTTATTACGAAATTCATCTTATTCCTAACAACAATATTTTTCTTCGACTGTTCGCCTGAAAAAGAACAAGTTTTACAACTTAACGGAAAAACGGTTGGAACAGATACGAAATCAATTATATTAGTAAAACCAAATCAGGATATGAGATTTGATTCATTAATTGAAATTCCTGTCAAAAACGGAAAATTTCATTTTGAATCTAAGCTTAAAAATTCAGAGGCAGTGAATCTTTTTCTTGGAGAAGCCAAAGAAAATGGGGGAGGTCGATATATGCCTTTGTTTCTGGAGAACGAAAACATTAATTTAACCATTTATGCAGAAGAAGAATTTGACAAAAACAGTGTTGAAGGAGGAAATTTAAATGCGCAATACAAAAAGTTTAAACAAAATTTTGAGAATAAATTTAATGATAGAGTAAAACCACTTCAAGATAAAATTAGCGTACTTTTTAAAAATGACGAATATAATAGTGATAAAGCCAAAGTTCTTTATGCAGAATTGCGTGAAGCAAAAAATCAAGATGAAAAAGTCGTTATCTATAAAAAAATAGATGATTTAAGAAAAGCTGATCAACACTTGAGTCCTAAAGCAAAAACTTTAGAAGATGCATTAAAATCTATTTATGATGAACAAAAAAAGTTTCAACAAGAATACATAGAAAACAATCCTACAATTGTTGCTTACTCTTTCTTATTAAATGACTTAATCTTCAATAAGGAAACAATAGCTATTAATTTAGCTAAAAATGCTTTTCAAATACTTTCAAAAGCAAACCCTAATCATCCATACAATGATTTAGCTTCTAACTTAATAAATGCTATTGAAAACATAAAAGTGGGAAAAAAATATTCTGACTTTTCTGCACCTGATTTGAATGGTAACAAAATAAAGCTATCAGATAAAATTAAAGGAAAAGTTGCTTTATTAGATTTATGGGCAACTTGGTGTGGACCTTGTATAGCTAAAAGCAGAACAATGGTGCCCCTTTATAATGAATACAAAGATAAAGGGTTTACAATTGTTGGAGTTGCCGGAGAATTTAAGAATACAGACAAATTAGTTAAATTCCTTGAGAAGGAAAAATGGGACTGGTTAAATTTGGTAGAGCTCGACAGAGAAAATACTATTTGGCAAAAATATGGCGTTGATGGCGGAGGTGGCGGAATGTTCCTGATAGACAAAAAAGGAATAATTATAGCAAAAGACCCAACAGCAGAAGAGGTTAGAAAGGAATTAGAATCCCGACTGAATTAAAAAGACTTTGCAGAACGATAGCCTTCCCTAAAAACAGTTTCCAGGGCGAAGGGATTGAATCAATCTCCAACCCCTCAAATTTTAATGCGTTGACTTTTTCTCTTTTTATTGATTTTACAGACTTAATTTGAGGTTCGTACTCTTGTGTCTCACCTCTTGGTTTGAATTATGACAAGTGTTTAGAAGCAATGCTATTAATGTTATTTGAAATATTTTATGCTATAATTACTAAATAAATTATTGCGATTATAGCTGGTAAAGCTTGTATAATAAAGATTTTTCTGCTTGCACTTATTGCTCCATAAATCCCTGCAACGGCCACACAAGTCAAGAAAAAAAGTGCAATGTTTTTTGACCAAATGATGTCGGATATAAAAAATGTCCAGATGAGTCCTGCAGCTAAAAAGCCATTGTATAGTCCTTGATTAGCGGCTAATCCTTTTGTCGGCTTAAATAAATTTTCGGGCAGGGATTTAAATGTTTTTTTGCCTATCGTTTCCCAGGCAAACATCTCAAAATACATAAAGTAAAGATGTTCAATGGCAATTATTCCAATTAAGATTTTCAGTACTGTTTCCATATTATTTATCTGTTTACAGGGGTTCGGTAAAATTGCCACCAACACACAACTGTCAGGTACGGTTTTTATGCCATTACCAATATTCAAAAATCCGGGATATTTTTCCGTTTACAAACTCGAAAAGCGTCATTTGTGGTTCTCCATCTATGATTTTGCCATCTTTTCTTTCAACAAAGCTTTTTTGAACAACCACAGCGTTTAGTCCGATAATTTTGTCAATTATTTTTATATCCGTGACTCTGCCGTTATAGCGTCCGTTTTTTTGATTCCTGACAGATCCGTTATACAGCTCCTCCCTTGTATAAGTCCCTCCATATTTTGGATGAACATATTCAAAGTCATCTGTGAAAAGTTCAAAGATGCTGTCAATATCTTTGATTGTTGAGTTCGCTTGAAACATTTTAAGGTTCAAATCATAATATTTCTTAACAACAGTATTTAATGAATCCTTATGGGCTTTGGTGACATC
Organism: Sinomicrobium kalidii; assembly: GCF_021183825.1. GTDB lineage: Bacteria > Bacteroidota > Bacteroidia > Flavobacteriales > Flavobacteriaceae > Sinomicrobium > Sinomicrobium kalidii. The sequence goes on from NZ_CP089211.1 coordinate 4,944,006, forward strand.
CTGTGCGATAACGTGGTTCATTGCAAAAAGAAGTGAAAAAACAGAAATTGAAATTTTCAAACGTGTTTTCATATCGGATTTTGTTGTTTTGAATTGTACCTAACGCAAATATACACAATTAACAATTTCAGCCACTTAGAAGGTCACATTTCACCAAACACCAATATTTACCCGGCTTCAGAAGAATTGTTATTGATTCGTCATTTTATATATCATTCATTATTTTGTATATCAGTTTGCAAAAATTTTTAGCGACTCAATATAAAACCATACTATCAAAATATTTTACGACTTTCCACATTATCACAAAAATCTCTGTTTCCGAATTATAAATTCAAAACCAAGGGGGAATAGCAAGAGGGTAATAAGACCAAATATGCAGACTTTGGAAAGTGTAATCGAATTATCCCTTTTTCAGAACCCCTTCTAACGAGGCTTTATGGCCAAAATAAAATCCTCGCTTTTTACCCTCCTTGTCATACATGGCTTTCAACACCTTTTTATGGCGTGACGATTTGATATTCACGGCATTTCCCTTGCTGTACCACCGGGCCCGCCTGTCTTCAGAAGGCCGGGACATTTTTCCGCTTTAAAGCCCGGAAAACGGTCATTTAAGGGATTGCGTATACGCCGGAAGGGGTCCGGTATGCTGCATACGCCATCCTGTTGACCGCTTACCCGGTTACTTATGCCGCATACGCAATGGCGCAAGCGGCGTACCGGGTTATGTTTGCAGCGTAAGGGAATGGGGATGCGGCGTAGTGAACCCGGTTTACTGCATACACAACCCTGTTGACCGCATACAGGGTTGCTTATGAATTCATACTCAACGGCGCAAGCAGCGTACCGGGTTGTGTTTGCAGTGTAAGGGAATGGGTATGCGGCGTAGTGAACCCGGTTTACTGCATACACAACCCTGTTGACCGCTTACCCGGTTACTTATGAATTCATACCCGACTGCTTAAGCGGCGTATCGGGTTACGTTTGCAGCGTAAGGGGATGGGTATGCGGCGTAATGAACCCGGTTTGCTGCATACACACCCCTGTTGACCGCTTACCCGGTTACTTATGAATTCATACCCAACGGCGCAAGCAGCATACCGGGTTACGTTTACGGCTTAAAGGAATGTGTATGCGGCAAACCCAACCCGGTTCGGCGTATACGCAATCCCTTAAATGGCAAAAACGGGCTCCGGATCATCCGGCCGGGAATACGATATGCCGGTCCGGCAACAAAGGAAGACAAACCTTTACCGGGGGGCTGCCCGTCTTCAACCTGCCGGAGAGCCGGTAGTGGAGTCATCTGCCGGGTAGTGCTATCACTGCCGGCACCGGGTTTGCGGAGATGCTTACAGTGGCAGCCCGGGGGTGTTCCCGAACCCGGATGGCCGGGTAGGGGATATTTGCAGTACCACAAGGGGCACATTTGGCCAGCTATTATTCCTTATCGCTTAACAGCTACAGAACACGACCCGAAACCGGACTGTTTAACCTGCGAAACATTACAGGTTTCGGGCCGCTCCCTGTCGGGCAACGGACATCAGAGACAAAATAGCCTGTAAATAATATGCAAAATACCGGACTAATGACTCACTTTGTCCGTTCGTAAATGGCTAATTAACCATTATTTAATGTAGGAAGGACTTAATTTTTAAGGAGACTTTGTGTTATTTTGCCTGTATGAATAAAAAAGAGGCGGATATTACCAACCACATGCTGATGGAACGGATTAAAAATTCGGATCACCGTGCTTTCAGCTTACTTTTTGATCGCCTCTGGGAATCTTTATATACCCGTGCCTATACCATATCCGGAGACAGGTCGCTTTCTAAAGATGTAGTACAGGAAGTGTGGATTAATTTCTGGGAGCGAAGGCAGGACATAGAGAACACCAATGTGGAGTCGTATCTTTTTCAGGCCGTACGTTTTAAAATATACAATGAACTTCGAAATATAAAGTTGAGTAGAACGCATTTAAAGGATTTTCTGAGTGAGGCCCCTTTAAAAACTGTAAATGATACCGACCATCAGATCCGTTATGAAGAGGCAAACCGGGCGTTAAAAAAGGATATGAGCCTATTGCCGCTGAAGAGCAAAAAAATAGTTGAACTGAGCCGGTTGCAGGGAATGACCAATGAAGAGATCGCAAACAGGCTCGGGATTTCACCGCGAACAGTTGAAGCACATCTTTCCGATGCCCTGAAATTCCTGAGGACAAAAATGCTGTTTTTACTATATTATTTCTTCATTTAATATTTTGGTAACGTTTTATTAACTTTAAATTAACGTTGTAATTCCCGTCTATGGTATCTGGTAGTAGAAGATATGCGTAACATGACGGAAACAGAATTAAAACGGCTTATAGAAAAATTTATAAAGGGCACTGCCACCCGGGAAGAAGAACAGCTGCTGGAGGCCCTGGAAGAAGAAGTCTGCGAAAAGTACAGGCGCCAGACCTTCGCTGATACCCGCCATCGGCAGAATATCAAATCATCTATCTACAAAAAAGTCGTTTCCGGGATACACAGGAAAAGAAAGTCGAGGAAATGGCTATACGTTACGGCAAGTATTGTGCTCTTATGCGGGATCATTGGTTATACATTTATGAATACCCGAAATCAGATAACTACGATAGTCAATAATTCGTCAGATGTAAAAGCCATAACCCTGGATGATGGGACCCGGGTGATTCTGAACACCAGCAGTGCCTTATCTTACAATGAGAAGAATTATAACCGTAAAGACCGTAAGGTTAAATTACAGGGCGAAGCCTTTTTTGATGTTATCAGTAATCGATCAAGCCCTTTTGTTGTTACTGCACACGGGCTTCAGACAAAAGTACTCGGAACTAAGTTTAATGTCGGAAGCCAATCGGACCGGGTAACCGTGGCCCTGGTGGAAGGAAGTGTCCGGCTGGAAGGCAAGGGCGGAAAACAGCTTTTAAAGCCAAACCAGAAGGCGGTCTATGATATAAAGGCACAGCACCTGCAAATCAAACCTTTTGAAAAAGGCCGGGAAATGGCATGGATGACCCGGGATTTTAATTTTGAAAATACTCCCCTGAAAAAAGTTACAGCCCTGCTTGAGGAGCGTTTTAACGTAAACATACGTTTTGCAGCACCGGAGATCGGCGAGAAAAAAATCACAGCACATTTTGAAGGAGTAAGCATGGAATCCATCCTCGCATCCATTACACTGGGAGGCGGGCTGGAATACGAATATGTTACCGAAAAAGAAATATTAATCCATAAAACAGATGAGCGTATGAAATAAAGGACATTTAAAAAAAGGAAGCGCTGCTACACACTTCCTTTATTACAAGATTATTCATTCTTAACACGCATTTCTCACATACCTGATAAAGAATTTTGAATAAACCTTGCCTAAAAAATTATGGAAAAACTATTTTTTACCTGTCACACGGCCTGTGCCCGTACTTTTACTGTTTTTTTAATATTGCTCGGCCTCCAGAGCTTCTTTGCAAATAAAATGAAGGCCCAGGATTTAAATGAGACATCGGTCGTACTCACAAAGAGTGAATACAAATTTAGTGAATTATTTAAAGAAATTGAGCAACAAACACCTTTCAGGTTTACCTATTTTGAAGATGAAATAAGCACAGACAGCCGTTACAATACTTCAGAAAAAGAACCTGGTCTGAAACAGCTTCTGGATGATATCTCTCGGAAAACAAATCTTGACTTCTATCCAAAAGGTAAGATCATTACGGTATCCCGGGCTAAACCCGGAAAAACCGCGAATACGAATGCCGCCGTACAACGTATAATTTCCGGCACGGTTACCGATGCCGAACAGATACCATTGCCCGGGGTATCCGTTGTTTTAAAGGGAACCCAAAAAGGTACGGCCGCAGATTTTGACGGGAAGTTTCAGATACAGGCTGCTGCCGGAGATGTTCTGATCTTTTCGTATATCGGCTATCTCACCCGGGAAGTTACCGTCGGTGAGAATTCAATACTGAATGTCCGTTTGCAAACGGACACTAATGAATTAAATGAAGTTGTCGTTGTAGGATATGGCACGCAGAAAAAAGCGGATCTGACCGGTGCGATATCCTCCGTAGATGTGGAATCTTTTGAAAATATACCAACGCCCCGTGTAGATCAGATGTTGCAGGGCAGAGCGGCAGGGGTAGAAGTGAAATCGATAAACGGATCTCCGGGAGCCGGTACTACGATCAGGATCCGGGGAAGCCGATCGATCAATGCATCCAATGAGCCCTTGTATGTCATTGATGGAATTGTGGGAGCCGGGGACCTCAATACCATCAATCCCGCCGATATTGAATCCATAGATATTTTAAAAGATGCTTCTGCAGCGGCTATATACGGATCCCGGGCTTCCAATGGTGTCGTCATCATTACCACAAAGAACGGGAAACCCGGAAAGGACCGGTTTCATTTTTCCGCAACCTATGGTATATCGGAGTTAACACGCTCAGTAGATATGATGACTACCGAAGAATATATTCCCTTCATTAACGAAGCTTATGAAGACCGTACCGGGGAAGTCCTTTACCCGGACCCCGATTCCGTTTTGGAGCGCGTAGGTCCTGGCGGAACAGACTGGATTGACGAAATTATTCAAACCGGAACCTATGCCAATTATGACATGGCGGTTTCCGGGGGGAACGAAGACTTCACCTATCGCTTCTCAGGAAATATAGTCGATCAGAAGGGCATTGCTATCAAATCCACATACAGACGTTATCAGTCCCGCCTTAATATGACCAAAAAATTCTCTTCCCGTTTGAAAATGGGAGTCAACATTAATGCAAGCCGCTATTACAGGGAACCCGGTTCAAACATCAATTTCGGGTCTAACTCAGGATGGTCGTCCTCCATGATCACTTTACCTCCCACCATGCCGGTCTATAATGAAGACGGGACCTTTAACAGCTATAATCCCGTAAGGTATACCGGGGGAGGGCATGTTAACACGGCTGTGGCGGCGGCTCACCTGAACGACGCAAAAACTACATACAATAATTTGCTGGGAAGTGTTTACGGGGAATTTGAAATATTGAAAGGGCTCAAATTAAAATCCTCTTTCGGGACACGGCTGGCCAACAGCCGTTACAACTTTTACAGGCCTTCGTATGCCCCGGCAAATGTTGCGAATGACCGGGAGTTCGGCGATGCGCTTTCCGATATTTATCACCGGTATTATGTATTGAACGAAAATACTTTAACATTCGACCGGTCCTTTGGAAACCATCATTTGAACATACTCGGAGGGTTTACGTTTCAGCGGCGTATTGATGAAAGGGTCTATGTCAGGGGAGGCGGCCTGACCAACGATATCGTCAAATGGAATGATTTTGAAAGCATTCCCCAGGATCAGCGAAATACCGTTTCACATTATAATGAAAACGCACAAACATCATTTATCGGCAGGATCGGGTATGATTTCAACAAGAAATATTATGTGACATTTACGAGCCGTTATGACGGGGCTTCTAATTTTTCTGCGAATAAAAAGTGGGGGTATTTTCCTTCCCTCGGCATCAGGTGGAGGGCTTCAAAAGAAGAATTCTATAAGAATTCCGGTATCGCCGACGTATTGACGGACCTGTCCTTTCGGGCAAGCTATGGAATTTCCGGGAACCAGGGCATTTCAAACTATCGGTCGCTTGCCACCCTGAGTGCCGATGAGACGAGTTATATTTTTGGCGACGAACCGGTTTTTGGGTATACCCAGGGGAGACTCGCCAATGATAACCTCTCCTGGGAAACCTCGAGGCAATTAAACATAGGGGCCGATATACAACTGTTAAAAGGGCGCTTTAATTTGTCTGCCAATTATTACCGTACCACAACAGACGACCTTTTGCTTACAGTACAAATGCCCAGACAAACCGGTTATGGCAGCCGGTTAAAGAATTTGGGAGAAACCTTAAGTAAAGGCCTGGAATTTGAGTTGGACGGAACAATTATCCGGGGCAACGATTTTTCCTGGAATGCTGTTGTAAATATAGCCACCAATGAACAGGAGGTTGTAGACATCGGTGCTCTCGGAAGGGTTGCTCTGGACGATAACGGATACGGAGCCACCACAAATTTCCTGGAAGTAGGGGTCCCCATCGGGGCCAACTTTGGTGTGGAGTATATGGGAACATGGAAAAATCAGGAGGAGATCGATGCGGAACTGGCAAAACCGGAAGAAGAAAGGACCCTGGTTTCGACCTCTAACTTTTACCAACCGGGAAAACCGAAGTACAAGGACCATAATGGAGACGGAGAGTTAAATTCAGACGATTATCATTATCTGGGCACACCTAACCCCAAACTTTACGGAGGAATTGGAAATACGCTCAGGTATAAGAACCTTACACTGGACTTCTTTTTACAGTTCGCCGAGGGAAATACCATGTGGAATTATATTGAGTTTTTCGTGGGGACAGGAACCTATCTTACCAACCAGATGAAGTATATGAAAGACAGGTGGACGCCGGAGAATCCGGATAGCGATATACCGGGTGTAAATTCACGTGATAATATCCCCAGTACACGTTTCCTGCACGATGCCTCATTCCTGCGGCTCAAGAGCCTGAGCCTGAGCTATGACCTCAGTCCCCTGGTCTTCCCCGGGAAAGATAAACGCCTGTCGGTTTATCTTTCAGGGACCAATCTGTTTCTGATTACCAGATACAATGGCTTTGACCCGGAGGTAAACACCGGGGGGACCAGCTCAACGGTACGTGCCAGGGATAATGGCGCATACCCTAATAGCAGTACGTTCACCATGGGTTTTAATCTTGAATTATAAAATAAAAACGCATCATGAAATGCCCATGGCCAAATTTCTGGACACCAACCGATATGATCATTAGGGCATTCCTCCCGATAATCATCGGGATGACCTATGAAAAACAAATAAAAAAAGAACAGATGAAATTAAAGATCAAAAATATATTTTTAGTAGTTATACTCATTATAACAACTGCAGGATGTGAAGAAGCACTTGTAGAAAATCCGAAAAGCATTATTTCACCGGACAATTTCTTTACTACCGAAGATCAATGTATACAGGCAACTAACGGTTCGTATGCCGGTCTGCCCCGTATTTTCGGACAACAGGACCTGTGGTCATTGACTTTTGCCGGGACTGATCTTTTTATGTTTAACGGCGGAAGCCAAACGATACATGCCGTACAAAATTACAATTTCTCACCGGCCAATGCCCAAAACAGCTATGACACGTGGAACAGATGCTATGATGCCATAAAAGATGTTAACCTGGTCATTGCAAGGGTTTCGGAAGCACCGATAGACGATAGCCTGAAAGAACGCCTTATAGGGGAGAACAAGTTTTTACGGGCTGTATATTATTATATTCTGAGCAATACTTTCGGAGAGGTACCGCTATGGACCGAAGAACTGGATGTCGATGTGGTCAGCGAACTTCCGAGAGCTCCGCTGGCGGAAGTAAGGGAACAGATCATTACGGACCTCAATGATGCTTCAGATCATTTACCCTGGCCTTCTGAATACGGTGCAGAAGAAACAGGAAGAGCAACAAAGGGGGCTGCACTGGGCCTGCTGGCCAAAGTCTATCTCTTTAATGAAGATTATGCAAACGCAAAACGTACGGCCGAAGCTGTAACGGCATCGAATGAATATGCATTATTGGATGATTATTCGGAATTGTTTGATATGGATAATACCAATAATAAGGAATCTGTCTTTGAAATTCAGTTCAAAAGAGATGCTTCGACCAATACCAATTACATCATCAACTATTTTTACACCTGGTTCTTACCGGTACCGGATTCAGGAGGAGGTACGTATGGAGGGGTAGATTTCGGAAACTCCAATTTGATCAGTTATCACGAATTTTATCCCAGCGCCAGATTGATCTCCCTGTATGCCGAAGATGATACCAGAAAAGACGAGGTTTTAGCGTATGAATACGAGGGGCAGCCGTTTACTTCCCTGCCCGAAGCGGACAGGCCCTGGTTTGGCCCCAAATTCTGGGACCTGACAGCATCACAACGCGCAAGTGAAAAAAACCTGTACTTTATGAGGTATGCCGACGTGTTACTCATTCTGGCGGAAGCAGAAAATGAATTGGGAAATACGGCAAATGCAATATCGCAATTAAACAAAATACGTTTCAGGGCAACGGGTAAAAATGATGTTGATATTTCAATGGCTCAGGAAGAAATCCGTCGCTTTATTATGGATGAGAGGGCAAGAGAACTTGTAGGGGAATTTAACCGGAAATGGGATCTGGCCAGATGGGGGAACCTGGTAGATGCTGTTCAGTCGTTACCCCCCGACGACAATGTCGAAGGGGCGGCCAATGTCCGGGACTACCATGAGGTGTTTCCCATTCCATTCGATGAAATTGTACAAAACCCGAATCTTGAACAAAATCCGGGATACTAACCAGAGTCTCCCCTGTCCGTCCCTTTTTTGACCTGTTCTGTTCGGAGTTTTGATTGGTTTCAGTTTCGGGTGCAAACCCTGCTCCCGATAACCATAGGAATTATTGCATCATTTTAGTAATGCTAAAAAATTATAGTCGGGTTATTGGGTTACTTAGGCATCACGCATTAACTCAATAACCCATTAACCTAATAACTCATTAACCTAATAACCCAATAACCTAATAACCCAATAACCCAATAACCAAAGCGCAATTTCATGGCGCATCCAAACCTATGTACCTTTCAGTACAGAGTAGTATAGTTAAAGATTTGAGTATCCCGCAAAAATATTATCAATGAAAAGGAGAAAATTCGTAAAAAATACGGCCTTGGCCCCTTTGATTGCCGGTAGCTTATTGCACTTAAACGGCTATAGGGAAAGGAAAGATCATACCCCGTTGAAGATCGGCTTATGTGCAGATGTCCATCAGGATTTTATACCCGACGGACCTGAACGTCTTTCTGCTTTTATTGATGCCATGACTACCCGGAAACCCGATTTTATTATTCAACTGGGAGATTTCTGCCAACCTGATCCCGCCAATATACCATTTATGAATATATGGAACCGTTTTCCCGGTCCGAAATACCACGTCATCGGAAATCATGATCCCGAAGGTGAATATACACAGGATGAAGTCGTAGATTTTTGGCAGGCCCTGGGAAAGTACTATTCTTTTGACCTTAAAAACTATCATTTTGTGGTCTTGAATGGAAATGAGCGAAATCCTGCGCATGAAAAACCCTGGAAATATGAAAGATATATCTCAAAAGAACAATTGAGATGGCTGAGTGATGATTTAAGGAAAACAGATAAGCCGGTTATTCTTTTTTGTCATCAGGGAATAGATGTGGGCGGTATAGAAAACTCACTGGAGGTAAGGCGTGTATTGGAACTGGCCAATGAAGAAGCCGGATTTAAAAAAGTCCGGATAGTTTTTTCAGGGCACCATCATAAGGATTATGTCAATTTGTATAATGACATCCTTTATATCCAAATCAATAGTATGTCTTATCATTGGCAGGGGAAAGCATCGGCAACAAGTCCGTATGGAGAGGAACAACATAAAAAATATCCGTTGTTGAAATATATGGCGCATTACAAAGACCCGTTGTGGGCCTTAATGGAAATTTCATCAGACGGATCTTTAAAGCTGGAAGGCGTTGAATCGACTTTTTTGGGGAGTGCATTGCACAAACGGGAAATTTCAAAAGGAGAATTTACGTACCCCGCAGTTTCCCGCATTTCTGACCGGGAGTATAAATTGTTTATGGATTGATTTTTCTTGAGGATACACATATTTATTTTCCAATTATACCTTACGGACATCAAAGCAATATTTGACGTGGATGGAGGGCGACATATATACTATAGTGAAATATGAGACCCCGGTAAACGGGATGTATTGTATAGATACGGACACCACGAATGTTAATATGGAACAATTCCCGACATCTAAAGGGGATATTCATCGCGAAACCGGGGAGCAAATATTAAGTTAAAATCAAAAAAAACGAAATTGACGACTCCAACATATTCTTCAAAATTCAAAAAAAAGTTTAAAAAATTTGCGAAACTAAATAGTTGCGTATATATTTGCAACCAAACAGCTTCATAAATAAGCAAGTCAAAATGAGAAGAGATATCTTTCAAGCCATTGCCGACCCTACAAGAAGGGCAATTATTGCCTTAATTGCATTGCATTCAATGACACCCAATGCAATTGCAGAAAACTTTAAAACTTCCCGGCAATCTATTTCAAAACACCTTCGTATCCTTACAGAATGTGAATTAGTAAATCAGGAACAACGAGGCAGAGAAATTTATTACTCGCTTAAAATCGAAAAGATGAAAGAAATTGACGAATGGCTTGAGCAATACAGAAAAATTTGGGAGGCTCGATTTAACCAACTTGATGAAGTATTATTAACAGTTAAAAATAAGAAAAAATGAAAAACAATCTGCAATTTAACTTTACCGTTGACAAAGCAACTAAAACGATATTCATAGAGAAGGAATTTGCGGCAGAACTTTCATTAGTTTGGGATGCATTTACAAAACAGGAAATTCTTGACCAATGGTGGGCGCCACAACCGTGGAAGTCTGTAACAAAATATATGGATTTCAAAATTGGCGGGCGTAGATTTTATGCTATGGTAGGTCCGGAAGGACAAGAACATTGGTCTATTCAGCAATATTCTTCCATTAGTCCGAAAACCAATTTCAAAATGTTAAATGCTTTCGCAGACAAAGATGAAAATCCTGATTTGCCGGGTTCCAATTGGGATTTGAATTTCAACGAACAAAACGGAATGACAAAAGTGAGTATTACTATTAAAAATGACTCGCTCGTTCGGATGGAAAAGATGATTGAAATGGGCTTTAAAGAAGGATTTACTATGACGTTAAACCATTTGGAAAATCTATTGGCAACTTTATCACAAAAATGATTTACGTTTTCAAAACAAATATCAAAACTAAATCACAGGTAAAAAAACTCAAACCACATATTGACAAAATTCTGCCGGGAGGAGAATGGAACTTTGACCTTGAAGATTGTGACAAAATTTTGCGTATTGACTGTAAAGAAAATATCGTTTTGAATATTATTGATTTACTGAAAGCCCATAAATTTGACTGTGAAGAATTAGAGTAAAAAACTGCTGCTAAAACGTATATAAAATAGCACTTAAGGACTTAACTTTAAGCTTGGCCCTTTTCTGCTATTTTTGTTTTTAAACCGAAAAAGAGCACACTCAAAATGTAAGCAGATGCCAGTTTGGATAACCAAATGCTCAAAGATATTCTGTCAAAAAAATTCTGTGGCCTTCCGACAAAAGCATAAAGTGAGTGGTTTATTTGATCAAGGAATATCAAGTATCTATTCAAGACGCCTGAAGCGTTGAACCAAGTCCGGAGTGCGAAAAAGCGAATTGAAATCCGTTATATCCAACCGGGAAAGCCTATACAAAATGGCTGGATAGAACGATTAAACAGATCAGAGAAGATATATTGGATGCTTTAGTTTAACGATTTACATCAATTACGATCACTAAATAATACTTGGATGGATGATTATAACACTACTCCAGGGTCGGTAAAGAATTCTTCACTGAATCTAAATGATATTAATGAAAATTTATTGAATTTAGCTGAGTCTTAGATTGGATTAGAGAAGTTATCTCTATAAAATTAAAAAACTAATGAAAAATGAATTTTGATAATCAGCTATTATTCTTCTTTAGTGCTTTAGGGGCATTTAACAGTTCTTTTTTAAGTATCTATTTTTTCTTTGCTTCTAAACCTAAACATTTTTCAAACTATTATTTGGGAGCACTGCTGGCTGTTTTAAGTATCCGTATCTGGAAGTCCGTCTTTTTTTATTTCAATCCCGATCTATCTAAATTTTATTTACAAATAGGATTATCTGCCTGCTTTCTCATCGGGCCATTTTTGTATTTCTTTATAAAATCAAGGCTGTCAAATTCTGAAAGAGAACTAAAAAATGACTATTTGCAATTAGTTGTTTTGGTATTGTTAATTCTTACAGTTGGATACCTTTATCCTTATAAAACTTATCCTGAACTTTGGGGAAATATATTCTATAAAGCCATAAATTATCAATGGTTGATTTATATCATTACCTCAGCTTTTATTCTTAAAGATGTCTTTAAGAAAATTTTTAAGAAGTCTGCCACATTAACTTCAAATGAAGTGTGGTCATTAAGTGTGTTTTCAGGTGTTTTTATAATCTGGATGGCCTATTTTTTTGCTTCATATACATCATATATAATGGGAGCTTTATCTTTTTCATTTGTATTATACTTGTCATTTTTATTGTTTTATTATAAAAGAGAAAAAGCCATTTCTTCTCCGGAACAAAAAGAAAAGTATGTGGGGCATAAAATTAGTGAGAAAGAAGCTAATAAATTACTTTCAACTATTGATACTGTTCTGAATAAGCAGGGGTTGTTTAAAAATCCTGATTTGACCTTGCCACAATTGGCTGAAGAAATTAAAGTTCGACCTCACTTAATTTCCCAACTATTAAATGATAACCTAAACAAAAACTTTTCTTTGTTTATTAACGAATATCGCATTGAAGAAGCGAAAAGAATTTTAGATTCAAATCGCAATTTAAAAATTGAAGCCATTGCAGAAATGTGTGGTTTCAACTCTATTAGTACCTTCTATTCCGCATTTAAAAAAATAACCAACACCACTCCAGCCAAATATTCTAATTCTTAAGAATTTATAAAATTCCTGATATATACATTAGGAATTTGAACGTATAAATCCGTACTGATTTTAATAGATTCCCGCTGTATTATTGTAAAAAATTAATTAACAATAAACAAATAGATCTATGAAACGTTTTCTTCTACCAACCATTTTGTTGTTTTTTGCCAATGTAACATTTTCCCAAAATAATGAAAGCCAAATAAAAACAGCTTTAATGAATTATATAAATGGCACTTCATACAATGAAACCAAACTCATTGATCAGGCATTTTATCCGGAAGCCAACTTATATTTAACAAAAGATGACAATGAGCCCTGGATTGTACCCATTTCAGAGTATACAAGTTGGTTTAAAAAGGCAAAAAAAGGTCAATTTAATGGTAGGATTGGTAATATTTTGTACATAGAAGATTTTAACACTATTGCTCTTGCTAAAGCTGAAATACTAAATCCTGATAAGAACATAACATATATTGATATGTTCCTTTTAAAGAAAATACAAAATGAATGGAAAATTATAAGTAAAACCGCCGATAGTGAGGCCAGCAATTTGTCCGGAGATCGCATTTTGTTTATTGTTTCTAACGCACATTATTATGGGGATTCAGAACTACCAACAGGCAACAGCTATTCAGAAATAGTAAATGCGTATGATACATTTAAAAAGGCTGGATATATCATTGATTTTGTAAGTCCTGAAGGGGGAAGCATCCCTCTTGCTTATATAAATACAACCGACTCTGTACAAAAGGCATATTTATACAATTCAGATTTTATGTTTTCTTTAAAGCACACAAAAAAGCCTGACGAGATTAATCCCGAAGACTATAAAGCTGTTCATTACATTGGTGGTGGAAGTGCTATGTTCGGAGTGCCTGAAAATACCGGTATTCAAAAAATAGTCATGACCATTTATGAAGAACAAGAAGGTATTATATCTTCTGTTTGTCATGGAACTGCCGGAATAGTACATCTAAAAACGAAAAACGGAAAATATCTTGTAAATGGAAAAACTGTAAATGGCTATCCGGATGCTTTTGAGCGTGAAGGTGCTGAATATTTTAAGCAATTTCCATTTTTAATCACCAAAACAATTGAAGAACGTGGAGGTACGTTTACATATTCGCCAAGAAATTCTATACATGTGGAGGAAGATGGCAATTTAATTACCGGGCAGAATTATTTATCTTCAAAACATGTTGCACTTAGAATAATTGAAAAACTGGAGAGCAAGTATAATGACTTATGATACTCAGAATTAATAAATATCCAGCATCACTAGTGTCTACTAAAAATTAATATACGTTCTTTGAAACCCTTGTGATCCGTAGCTTTGGGTGTTTTTTTATAGCGTGACGATTTGAATTGGTATGTTGGGAAGCTTTTATAACACTTCCCTATGAATTCAGGGAAGTATGTTTTTTCCCAGCTAGTAGCGTTTCTACCCCGACGTGTTTTTGATCGTATTGTCGCCAAACATAAGGGCAATAAATATGTTCGTCATTTTACGTGCTGGAACCAATTGCTCTGTATGGTTTTTGGTCAATTAACAACTCGAGAGAGCCTCCGCGATTTAATTACCATTATTGAAGCGCATGCTTCCAAATCCTATCATCTTGGATTTGGAAAAAGTGTCACCAGAAGTAATCTTGCGAAAGTCAATGAGAAACGCAACTGCAAAATATTTGAGGAGTTTGCCTACCACCTGATGGATATGGCCCGTAGTAAACGGACACATGATGATTTTCAGGTTAAAGGAAAAATATATGCCTTTGATTCCTCCACGATCGATCTGTGCCTGAATGTATTTTGGTGGGCAAAGTTTCGTAGTACTAAAGCAGGTATCTAATTACACACGCTTTTTGATGTCACTACTCAAATTCCAACATTCATTCATATTACCACAGCAACGGTAAATGATATAAATGTCGTGGATCTGATTGTATATGAAACCGGAGCCTATTACATATTTGATCGAGGATATGTAGATTACCAAAGGCTTTACAACATAAGCAAACACCAAGCCTTTTTTGTGGTTAGAGCCAAATCCAACCTACAATTCAGACGTATGTATTCCAACAAGATAGACAAATCTACCGGGGTTTTATGCGACCAATTGGGTAAACTCACCGGGTTCTATATGGCTAAGCAATATCCGGAAAAATTATGTAGAGTTAAATTCTATGATCATCAAAACCCAAAGAACTTTTGTGTTTCTGACTAATAATATGGAACTATCAGCTCCTGAAATTGCTTTATTATACAAAAATCGTTGGCAGGTAGAACTCTTTTTCAAATGGATCAAACAACATTTAAAAATCAAATCCTTTTAGGGGACATCCGAAAATGCAGTTAGAATCCAAATCTATGCAGCTATCGTCGCCTATTGTTTTAGTAGCCATGTATATAGGACATGACCTCAAAATTGATCGTTCAACCTACGAAATATTACAGATTTCAGGAATCTCTCTACTGGACAAAACGACTGTAAAAGAACTACTTACAAATACATATTACAAAAACTTCAAAGAACATGAATATAGATAATTGAAAATCAATTTATTTTAAGTGGACACTAGCGATTTGATATATTCATAATTTTCCAGAATTAAAAATCAGTTGACTTTGTTAATGTTTCCAACTGCTTGAAACTCGTTTTCAACAGCTCCAGTTTGCTTAATGCCCTTGAATAGGCATCGCTACCTAATAGAAGGTATAGTGGAGGTTCAGGCATTTTAGTAACTTCTATCATTACCTTTGCGGCCTTTTCCGGATCGCCGGTCTGGCTGCCGCTCATTCCTACAAAACGTTTTAAAGAAGTATGAATTTCAGCATAGGCATCGATTTTCTTTTCAGCCAATACCAGCGAATCCGGATTGTTAAAGTTGGTTCGGAAACCTCCCGGAGCTATTAGAGTAACTTTAACCCCGAAGGCTTTGAGATCATCCGCCAAAACTTCGGTCAAGCCTATTACAGCGTGTTTTGTTGCCCCGTAAACAGACCAGCCCATAGTTGGCGTGATACCGGCGATAGAAGAAATATTGAGGATACTACCCTCCCCTTGTTTACGCATAATGGGTGAAACATGGCGAATGACATTAATGGTGCCGAATACATTGACGTCAAAACTATTACGGATCTTTTTATCGGTCAGTTCTTCCATAGTGCCACCAATACCATATCCTGCATTATTGACTACTATATCAATCCTACCAAATTTTTTATGGGTCTGCTCTATAGCTTCGGCCACACTTTCATCGCTACTTAATGTAACGTTTAATGGCAGAAATGCCTCTCCACTGAATTGTACAGCTTCACTTAGATTTTTAATATTCCGAGAGGTTGCAGCAACCTGATGACCGCCTGCTAATACTTGTTTAAGTAAAAATCACACCTTCTAAGAAGGTGGCTTTTGATTGCCCCCTTAGGGGGCCTTATGATCAAAAATCAAACCGCTGTTGTTGTTCCTCAACTCGACGTTCTTCCTTTTCTTGATATTTTACATACTTGCTTATTGTCTCCTCATCAAGCCCAACTGTACTCACAAAATAGCCTCGAACCCAAAAATGGTTACCCCAGTAAGGCTTTTTCTTCAACCCAGGATAACTCTTAAACAGTTTTATCGCTATTTTTCCTTTCAATGTCCCAATCAATTTGGAAATCGACACCTTGGGGGGACCGAAACCAAAAGATGAACATGATCCTCTTGAACAGTCAATTCCTGAACCTCACAACCTTTCCATTCGCAAAGCATTTGGATGTCTTTGCTAAGCAGTGCCTTTAGTTCACCTTTCAAAATCCGAAAACGGTACTTAGGAACCCACACTATATGGTAATCACATTTATATACAACATGGCTTAATTTCTTATACTTGCTCATATCACAAAGATAGGCATAGCCCTCAGAACATTACCACCCGCTTAGCAGGTGGGTTTTTATGTTTAACTAAAGCTAAACCAAGACCTTTTGATGCTCCTGTAATGAACCATACTTTTTTGTTTTCCATATCCTTTATTTTTGATAGAACAAAGGTATAGCAGGATGCAGGACAGTTGTTTACCTAAATCAAACGGATGCTATCGAAATTCAAACAAGACGAACCGAGGTGGGGGTAGTATTGGTATGCTTCTTAAAAAAGTAGGTAAAATGGGCGGGTTGTGCAAACCCCAGGCAATCACTGATCTCGGATATGTTCCAATCGGTTTGCTTAAGCAAGGCCATGGCCTCGGCTACCAATCGCTCCGTAATATGGGTGGTGGTCGTTTTTCCCGTCGTCAAGCGTACCGCACGGTTGAGATGGTTGACATGTACGGAAAGTCGTTCTGCGAAATCGCTTGCAGAACGCATACTGATACACTGTTCTGGAGATTCTATCGGAAATTGACTTTCAAGTAATTCAGTAAATATAGAAACAATTCGAGTATTTGAGTCGGGATGATGATACCTTTGTTCATTCGGTTCCATTTTCATGGCATAATGGATCAATTCAGATACCTGATTGCGTAGCAGATCATACTTAAATCGATAGTCGGACCGGTTTTCTTCAAATATTTTCTCAAATAAAGCAGCTACTTCCTGATCTTGTTTTTCATTTAAACTATAGACTGTTTTGCCGCCCGGAAGAAATATAGATGGGATTCCGTTTCTGTAGTTTTCTGTAAAAAAAGACTCCTTAAAAAGGCAAAAGAATCCGGTTGCCTCATCATCAAGACGTTCAAACCGATATGGAACTGACGGATTAAAAAAAAGAAGGGAACTGCCGTTGAGAATGATGCTCTTGTCAGCATAGTGGCAACGATGTTCCCCACGAATCAACATAACCTTAAAAAAATCGTACCGTGCGTAAGGTGCCGGCGGTCTTCTACCATTATTATCTGACAGACGGAAAGCATTAAAATCCCCAGCACCGACGGGGGGCAACGTTGGTGTATGATTGAATTTATGGGTATAAAATGCTTCTAAATTTTTAGTGACGGGCGACATATTACAAATTTAGTGAATTCAATACATCTTGAGTAATTCCTTATTTTGAAATTTAAAGCACGATCAATTGATTTTCATCCCTGCATTACGATATCAACCGGGGATATCGCACTCGTTAGGATAATATGGGTGGGGGAATAGGGTATGCCTATGCACTGAACAAACACTGGAGCCTGGGCTGGGCGGGGAGTACAGTCCTACATTGGGATACCTTTTTGGAAGCTCCTTTGTTTATGGGTTTCGAGGATTTCGGCAACCAAAAGATAAACGGGTAGGAGCTGGAGTCGGGCAATGCGTAAAGCCTGCTGTTAGAGACCGGGATCGAACATAAGATCAATGACAGGAACGCCCTTTATGTGGGGTTTTTTGTAGAATACGGGCTGAATACGGTTAATGAAAGCGGCAGCGACCATTTGATCACTTAATAACAGGGAACAAACTGCAGATTTCACCTACAACTCCGTATTTACTTCGTCCGTCGGGAACAATTCATATACCGGGAATAAAAATAAGGTATGCGTTTTTGTGGTGATTGTCCTTTATTTCCGATCAAAGATCAATGTTCACTATACTTCCTGTTTATTTTCCGTAGCGTTTTTTCTTTTATACTCAGAAGGTGTTAGCTTGAAAAAATCCTTAAAGCACTTTCGGAAGTACTTTAAGTCGTTAAAGCCGACTTCATATGCGATTTGGGAAATATTCATTTTTGTCTGGGTTATCAGCAAACCGGATTTCTTGAGTCTTATGGTCCTGATAAATGCAGAAAGGTTTTGACCGGTCAAAGTCTTCAGTTTGGTATATATAACCGTACGGCTCATATTCATTTGTTCTATGAACATGCCTGTGTTAAAATCCTGATTTGTAATATTTTGTTCTACGATGGTAATGGCCTTTTCAAGAAAAACTTCATCGGCGGAGGTTATTTCGGGGCTTTTGGGTTCCAGAATAATATCCTTTTTAAATTTTCGGATCAGGTTTGCTCTTGTTTTCAGTAAATTGTCGACCCTGGTTTCCAGAATGTCAGCTTTAAACGGTTTAGTAATATAGGCATCTGCTCCCGTTTTATATCCTTTTTCCTGGTGTACCGGGGATGTTTTGGCCGTGAGCAGTATAACCGGAATGTGACTCGTAATCAATGTTGTTTTAATATAATCGCACAATTCAAAACCGTCCATAACCGGCATGTTTACATCGCTGATAACCAGGTCAATTTGGTTTTTTTGAGTTATGGGGATAGCCTCTTTTCCGTTTTCCGCAACGAAAATGTTGTACTTGCCTGTAAATATTTCCCGGATAAAGTCCTGTACGTCCGTATTGTCTTCCACAATCAGTAAACCCGGAAGTCCGGAGTTGTCAGTTGTTGTGCAGGGGGCATTTTCCGGTTTTCCGGATTGCTGCGTACCGGTTGTAACATCGGTATCCGGGTAAAACGCATGATCCTCGGTAATCTCCGTTTCGTCAATACATTCGTTTTCCGAAAGATGGTCATTCCCCAATCTTAACAAAACACTGAAACGGGTACCTTTCGCTTCCGAACTTTTAACCCTTATTTTACCCTTGTGAAGTTCTACCAGTCTTTTTGTCAGGGACAGGCCGATGCCCGAACCGAGGTTCTGTTTTTCATCATCGAGCTGGTGAAACCTGTCGAAGATGAATTTGATATGGTTCTTCGGGATGACACGGCCAGAATTTATAATGTCTATTTTGACGTAATCCGCAGGTATGGAATTTTGTTTTTTCGAGATCGTGGAAATATTTACGGTGACCCGCCCGTTATCATCAGTAAATTTAAAGGCATTGGACAGCAGGTTGAACAGGATTTTCTTCAGTTTTATCCTGTCAAACCACACTTCGATATTTTTGTGGCCGGCAATAAACCGGTAATTGATGTTCTTTTTTTCCGCCAATGCGTCAAATGATTTTTTGATCTCTTCCGTAAAGGGCACGATATTGTTTTTTGAGGCCCGGAGAAAGAGTACCCCGGATTCACTCTTCCTGAAATCGAGGATCTGATTGATGAGCTGGAGTAACATCCGTGCATTTCTGTACATGATCTCGTGTTGTTGCCGGATGTATTTGTCGCCCGAGTTTTTCCGGATCATTTTTTCAAGCGGCCCGATGATTAAGGTCAGTGGGGTACGGAAATCGTGGGACACATCTGTAAAAAGTCTCATTTTCAGTTGATTAATTTCCTGGAGCCTTTCTTTTTCCTTTTTTTCCCTGATCCTCAGCAAAATTAACTTTCCTATATACAGGGATAGCCCGATGCATACGGCAAAATAAAGCGTATAGGCCCACCAGGTCCGCCAGGGTGCGGGCAGGACCCTTATATTTACGGAACTCCCTTTTTCATTCCATATGCCATCGTTGTTAGACCCTTTTACCCTGAAAGTATAATTTCCCTGACTGATATTGGTATATACGGCCTTTCTCCGGTGGCCTACATAGTTCCACTCCCGGTCCAGGCCCTCCAGTATATAGGCAAATTCATTTTTTTCGGGTTGCATATAGCTCAGGGCCGTAAAATCAATACTGAAATTGTTTTCGTTATGTTTAAGGGTGATTTCCGAAACGGAGTCCGTAATTTTCATATAAGGGGCATTGTTGACTTCAAAATTATTGATGTCGATGTCCGGAACGAAGGTGTTTTTCCGGATATTACCCGGGTCAAAATAGGTCAGCCCGTTGGTGCCCCCGAAGAACAGTTCCTTATTACTGGTTTTAAAAAAGGAGCCGTAATTGAACTCATTTCCCTGAATGCCGTCGGACCGGTAGTAATTTTTTATACTGTTGGATTCAATGTTCAGCCTGCTGATACCACTGTTGGTACTGATCCATAAATTCCCGTTGTTATCCGATAAGATACCGTATATGATATCGTTGGGCAATCCTTCCCTCGTTCCGTAGACTCTTGCTTTTTTTCTCTTGGGGTCGTACATGTACAGGCCCTGTCCTTCGGTACCTATCCAGTAATTATTGAAATTGTCCGTGAAGATACAGTTGATGTACAGGGGAGGCCCTTTTTCCCGGGGGGGCCTGACCGGGATCTTATTCCTTTTTTTTGTAGTTATGTTTATGGATTCGAGCCCGTTGTCTCCCCCTACAAGCAGTACTTCGGGATTGTCGGTACGGACGATACTCATCACGGTGCGTATATCGTTGTCCAATCTCGATAATTGCTTTGTTTCTGTATCATAAAGGATCAGTCCTCCCGTAAGTGTCCCTATCCAGATATTGCCCTTACTATCCTCCAGTAGTGTCAAGACCTTATATCCCTTTAGAGAAATACCGCTTGATTCCGGAAAATCGATTTGTTCAAACCTGAAGGGTTCCCGGGCGGGGTTTAAAAAATTTACACCGCCGTCGTGAATGCCTATCCAGATGTTTTCGTTCCGGTCGATGATCACGGATTTTACATTGTTTGCGCTCAGGCTGTTTTTATCGTCCGGGTCGCTTTTGTAGTAGGTGAACTTTTTTGTTTTTCTGTTGTAAAAATTCACACCGCCTCCTTCGGTCCCTATCCATAAATTTCCGTCCGGATCTTCAGCCATACCGCTCACCACCTTGTAGTTTAACTTGTTATTGCTGTTCCCCGGAAAAATATTTTTAAAAGCGCTGTTATCCCGGTTGTAATAATTGATGCCGTCGGCCCAGGTCCCGATCCACATATCTCCCCTGGAATCGCGCATAATGCTGTAAACGGAGTTCTGGCTTAAACTCGTGGAATTGTTTTTATCATGTACAATGTGTTTCAGGCGGGAATGTTCCGAATTCAGTATATATAGCCCCGAATAGGATCCTATCCATAAATTCCCCGAGAGGTCTTCATAGATACTGCGGACGGCATCGGTAATGGCTTTTTCACCGCGGAATTTGAAATCCTTAAAAGTATGTGATGACCGGTCGTAGCGGGCAAGCCCCTCTTCATAGCCCAACCAGATCGAATTCCTGCTGTCGACAAACAGGGCAGGGGGGCGGTTGAGATGTACATCCTCTTTTTGTTTTTTCGGGTAGTCCATACGCCTAAAGGTGCCTTTCCCGGGATTATAGATGTCGATATGCCTTGTGTTACAGATCCATAAATTGCCATCGTCCGTTTTTAAGAAACTCCGGATATTATTATTGCTCAGGAAGTCCGGGTCGTTCTTGTTTTGCTGTAACCTAATGATCTCATCGGTATGAATATCGATTTGCAGTATACCGTTATTGGTGGCTACCCAGAGCAGATCGCTGTCTATCTGGGTGATCTCCCAGATGATATGGTCTGCACCCGTATTCAGGGTACTTGCATGTTTGTATTGAATGAAGTTGTCCTGTTCGGGATTGTATTTGTTCAGGCCGTTCTGGGTACCGATCCATAAATTTCCATTGGTGTCTTCATAAATGGAGTGGACGTTGTTGTTGCTCAGGCTTGTTGTATCTCCCAAATGATGTTTATATACGGTAAACCGGTTACCGTCAAACCTGTTAAGCCCGTCTCTTGTTCCAAACCATAAATACCCTTCTTTATCCTGTAAAATGGCCATGACTGACCTTTGGGAAAGGCCGTCAGAGGATGTGTAGTGCTTAAATTTCAGGTCTTTCGGTACATCTTCCAGGACTTGCCCTGTTGCGAATTGAGCATATCCGATAAAAAGCAGAATACTTAAAAAATGGTGAATTCTCATTATTTTAATCAGATTGGAAGATCAATTTAATTAAAATATGTTGTTTATGCGATTTACAGCCGGACTAAAGGTGCAGGATTGAAATTTTATCACAATTTATTGTGATTTCCATAATGTTTTTTCTGACATCAGTGATCATCCGGACGCTTTTAATCCCATTAAATGGGTTGAGGGTTGATTGGTCTCAGTTTTGCGTGCAAACCCTGCTCCCGATAATTATCGGGATCGGGATTATTGCAGTATTTCGGTAAACTCAGTGTATCACACTTTAGTAGTGCGAAAAAATTATAGTCTGCTATTAGGTTAATGAGTTATTCAGTAATAACTCATTAACTTAATAACCAATAACCAAAGTGCAATTTCATGGCGTATCCAAACCTCTGTACCTTTCAGTACAGAGTGGTTTAGTTTCAACATAGAAGACAACCCCGGTCGATTTAATTTTCCCAATGATCTGTCCTGAACGAAGAAGCGGGCAGTTCGGCTAAATTAAACAGGCATCCTTCCACATAGTTTTCCCAGCCGTATCTGACGGCGACGGGGTTGGCCACGTTATCGCTCGAAACAAAGAGTTTTCCCCTTCTGATCTCTGCTTTTGCCGGGTAAAAAACCTTGTCGGAACCGGCTATTGTAAAATGCCTGAGTTCCCGCCCGAAGCCGGATACGCCGTTAGGGGCATGATCAAAATCCAGGCGGACCTCGTTTTCTATGACTTCCATCGATTTATAGACCGGGCCGCTGTATTGTATTCCCTCATAGCCATACGTTTTAGCGAGGGCCCAGTATACGAGGCGTTTGGCGACCTCTGTCTTTTTGGCCGGGTGAATACAGGATCTTTCCCCGATATCGAGGGTGACTGCCATTCCCGTGTTCGGAGTGTTGAGCATGGTGTGTAACTGTGCTTCACGAAGGAAAGCCGAGTTGACTTCGGGCTTGTATTCAAAAGGGGCTATTTGCGCAAAATAAAATGGAAATTCGCCTGAATTCCATGCGGACCGCCAGCTGTCTATCATTGCAGAGAACAATGTTTTGTACTGTTCATGATTTCCCCTGTTGGACTCTCCCTGGTACCAGATCACTCCCTTAATGCCGTACGGGATCAAAGGACGGATCATTCCGTTATACAATACGGACGAGGTATTTTTATCAATTTCCGGCATATTCTTTTTCCTGTTTGCCTCCACATCCAGTCCGGTAGCACTGAGTGTTTCTTTACTTGTCCAGGCCTCAACCCGGGTGCCTCCGAAACTGCTGCAAATGATACCGACCGGTACCTTGATCTGTTGTTGAAGCAGCTTTCCATACATATAGGCCACGGCGCTGAAATTCAGGACCGTCCCGGGGGAAGATCGTTGCCAGGCCCCCTGACAGGTATCGAGGGGCTGCCTGCTCATATTTCTTTTTACATGAAAAAGGCGAAGTTGAGGGGAGGAAGCGTTCATCACAAGATCGTTGCTTCCGTATACCGGCTGTCCTTTAAATCCTTTTACGGGCATTTCCATATTGGACTGCCCGGAGCACAGCCAGACTTCTCCCAGCAGCACATCTTCGAGTACGATTTTTTCAGATCCCTTGATCTCAAGGGTATACGGACCTCCTGCTTTCCCGGTTTTAACGGAGAGTTTCCATTTTCCGCTCTCATCGGTAACTGCGGTGCTTTTTTCTCCCCAGCCTGTACGGGCTTTAATTCTGGTGTTTGGCCTGTCCGTACCCCATACGGCAACTTCTGCATTTTGCTGGAGTACCATATGGTCGCTAAAGAGTGAGGCGATTTTTGTCTGGGCGCTGCTTGTGACACTGATGCCTATACACAGTGTAATAAACAGGAAGCATTTGGAAAACATAGTTATTTGTTTTTATGGTTGATTAATAAAGATTAGTTTATTGGGTTATTAAGTTAATGAGTTATTGCGTATTGCCTAAGTAACTGAATAACCTAATAACCAATAACTAAAGAGCAATTTCGTTACTTGCCAAATCTCTGTACCTTTCAGTACAGAGTGGTTTAATACCGAATTAAAGGTTAAAACCCTGATAATTTGGTTTTTGTAAATTTTGGCCACGGATACACGAATATATTATGAGTTGTTTGATCATTATTCGTGTATCCGTGGCAAACCAGCAATTCATTTCCCCCCCCCCGGGTGTTAACGGACTGAAAACCTGTATATGGAAACCGTGTGATACTTTTCCCCGGGATTTAGTATTATGGAAGGGAAACCGGGCTGGTTGGGTGCATCCGGAAAATGCTGTGTTTCCAGGACAAATGCCGTTCTGTAATCGTCCCTGGTACCGGATTTAAAAGTATTTCTGCCCTGCATGAAATTTCCGCTGTAGAACTGTATCCCGGGTTCTTCCGTATAGATATCCATGACAATGCCAGATTGATCTCCCGTAACGGACCCGGCGTGGTTCATCCCGTTTTCTTCTGTACTGTTCAATACGAAATTATGGTCGTAACCACTCCCGTTTTTCAGTTGCTCATTTTCTGTTTCTATACGTTCGCCAATGATGTGGGGCGTGGTAAAATCGAAAGGCGTTCCCCTGACCTTCCGGATATGGCCGGTGGGGATCAAGGTAGAATCTACGGGGGTATAGGTGTCGGCGTTGAACTGTACGATGTGGTTCAGAATGGTGCCGCTGCCTTCCCCGTTCAGGTTAAAGAAAGCGTGATTGGTGAGGTTGACCGGAGTCGGTTTGTCCGTTGTGGCTTCATATTCCATCTTCAGGCTTTTGTCGGCAGTGACACTATAGGTCACTTTTACGTGCAGGGTGCCGGGGAACCCCATTTCCATGTCTGGCGAGACATAGGTGAGGACCAGGGTGTGCCCGTTCTTTTTTTCGGCATCCCAGACCACATCCTGATAACCTTTTGTGCCTCCGTGAAGTGCATTTTCGCCATTGTTTACGGGGACCGAATATTCCGTTCCGTTCAGGGTAAATCTGCCTTTGGCAATACGGTTTCCAACCCGTCCGATGGTAGCCCCGAAATAGCGTTCGCCGGATTCGCGGTAGGCCCGGGCATTACCCATTCCCACAACAACATCGGTCTCTTTGCCGTCCTTGTCCGCAACCCATAAACCGACCAGCCGCCCCCCGTAATTGGTAAAAGCTGCCCGGATGCCCTCATGCTGTATCCAGTATAATTTTACGGGCTTGCCGTCTATTACGGTTTCAAAATCTTTGGCATCAAGTGTTTTCGGGTCCCGCCTTGTTTCTTCCTGTTCGGTTTTTTCTTCCTGCCTGGCTTCCTGCGGCCTTTTTTTGCAGGATTCCAAAAAAAGTAGTGCGACGAGCAATACGGTAATAAACAGGATTCTCTTCATGATGTTAAATTTTATGATTTTTGGTTTAATACACAACACAAATTCAATAATGTTTTTTTGACTTAAGACCTCAGGACTTATGACGTAGGACTACCAGTCCGCCACCCTGGTTTTCAGTTGATCTTTTACAGCTGTATTTAAAGTCATATGTCGTACGTCCTGAAGTCCTACGTCTTAGCGAACCACAGGCTTTTCACTCAGCATTACAATCCTTTTTCCTTTAAACGGCAAAGTGCTTCGATATAATAGTAATCCGCATAGTTTATGGGGACGTCGATTTCATTTCCATGGGGAATACTACCCACATTGTGCATTAAAACAAAATGCCCGTTTTCTCCCGGTTCTGCCGTGTAGGCGCTGCTTGCCAGCGAATCGAGAATATGCACTGCATGTTTCAGGTATTTACCGTCGGTATAATTGCTCAGCTCCAGAAAGGCAGATGCAATAATGGCCCCGGAAGATGCATCTCTCGGTTCATCCGGAATGTCCGGGGCGTTAAAATCCCAGTACGGCACACCGTCTTCCGGGTAGTTCGGATGATTTAAAATAAAGTTTGCGATTTTTTCGGCAAGATCGAGATATTTTTTGTCTTTTGTATAGCGGTAACACATGGTATAGGCATACAAACCCCAGGCCTGTCCCCGCGACCAGGCGCTTTCATCGGCATGGCCCTGAGCGGTAACCTTACTGGAAACAGCCCCTGTTTCGGGATCGTAATCCAGTACATGGTAGGAACTCCCGTCGGCCCTGAAATGGTTTTTCATAGTGGTGTCTGCATGAGTTACCGCGATTTTCCTGTATATATTTTCTCCGGTTATTTCCGATACTTCAAACAATATTTCAAGGTTCATCAGGTTATCCACGATCACCGGGAATTTCCAGCCCCGTTTGCTCTGCCAGTTGTCAATGACATCCCAGCTCTGAATACATCCTACATTTTTGTTAAACCGCGTGATCAGGGAATTGGCCGCATCGATCAGGACCTGCTTGTATTTTTCCTCTCCGGTCATCCTATAGGCCTTTCCGAACGAATTGTTAAAAATGAAACCGAGGTCGTGGTCATTGGTCAGGTCCTTGTGATGGATGTACAGATTTTGTGCAGCGATGGCCGCTTCTTTCCATTTGGCGTCCCCTGTTCTTTCGTATTGCATCCAACAGGTGCCCGGCCAGAATCCTTCTGTCCAGTCATAGGGTTGCCTTGTCCATATGTTTTCGCCTTTCTTGTTAATACTTCTGGGGATCTTTTTTTCCTTGAGCGCCAGTGCACGCAATCCGGCCAGTTGTCGCTCACTTTTTTTTAATCTCGTTTCACTGGTTTTAGGTGATTTGCAGCTTATGGCAATCAGGGCAAATAGTAAGACCGTTGACTTGATAATTTTCATTATGGATTGTATTTGGTGTTTATCGTTTACGTTATTCTGGTTTTACGCTGTTTTCAAATGATTTTTCCGGGAAAGAAGGCTCCATGATGTGCCGTAAATGCTCCGGGATTACCGTTTCAGGATTTTTCGGGTCACTACTTTTCCGCGGTCATCCGTGATCTGTATGAGGTATATGCCGGGTTTCATGCTTTGCAGATCTAATGTCAGCCTGTTATCACCCGCAGAAAAATTATGGACCTTGTCGGACAGGCAGGCCCCGGAATTGGTAAACAGCCTGACCCTTACATTTTCGGTTTCCTTTCGCCTGCTTTGCAGGGTAATATTCCCGGCAGAGGGATTCGGGTAAACAATAAAATCGTTTTCTGTTGTTTCGAATGAAATGGTCTTTGCGTTCATGCCGGAAGGGGAGGTTCCCGATGACATGACCTTGAATACGAATTTGTTTATCCTGTAACTTCCGGAAGAACTCGTATTGAAAACAGAGGCCAGGTCAAAATCTGTCTGGCCGCCCGGAATGGTGATATCGAGAGTTGAAACATCGACAAATCCCGAGGAGAGAATGACATCTGCCGAAGATTGACTTCCTCCAAAAGAAATGCTTTTCGAAGTGTCGTTCCTGTTTACGATCATTCCCGTTTCTTCCCCGCCTACGAACTTTAGCCCGACTTTTAATAGCTGCAGGGCCGTTGAGTCCGGAAGATCAGAACAGTCAAACCCTATACGATAGCCTTCGTTGGGGTCTATACCGTTACCGGGGCCTCCGCGAATGCCCAGCTCTCCTGTTGAGCTCCTGTCGATCCCGGCATTGGTCAATAAGGCTCCGTAATCACTTCCTCCGCTGGTGCTGGTTGTACCCATGCCGTGCCAGCGGAAAAAGAATTTTTTATGGAAAACACGGTCCACATCGGTCGTTCCGTAAACCGTCCAGGCATAATCGGTAGAAAGCCCCCCGATACTGACATTTCCCTGGTCATCCACATGAAATTCGGAGGTATCGTAATACAGCGCGTTTGCTTCCCGGCCTGTATTCGGTTCCGGGAGCTCGAGGAGAATGTTGTTTACCGGTTCTACGGTAGAAGGAGGTACCCCGGCACCGTCTTTTAAGGTCACGGTAAAAGTAACGTTCTCATGGGCTGGGATGGTAGCTTCAAACCCTACCATTACAGTGCCCGGGTTCTTTCTTTCGTATGTGGCCGAAGGAAAATAATCGACAGGGTCGGTAGAGCGGTTGGCGACCATGGTGAAAGTGACCGACGGATTGGAGGAAACGACCTCCAGTATTACGGTTTTACCGCCTTGTGTCAATTTTAGCTTGGAAGGGCTCAGGGAGTCGACGAGGGCCGTGGTGACCATATTCCAGTAAATATCCATGGACTGCCCTTTATTATTGATAAAATCCTTGATTTCGAGGTACGATTCATCCACGAGATAGATGCTTCTGTGAATGGCATCAAGGTTGTTGTTCAGATCGATCAGGTTCTTTAAATGTACCCTGGCGCCTCTTTTTGCGGGAGTATCGTAGATCTGGCCAATAGTGGCATAGCCGTCAACCTTGTGATGTTGCCATTCACTTTCTGAAGATTTTTTAATGGAAATGGTATTGTGATTCAGGTTGCTCACCCTGAAAATATCCCATCGGGAGGAAGTCTGTGAAAAATCGTTCGTACTTCCGGGTGGCGATATCCCGGCCTTTACGGCTTCGTAATCATATTTTCCGAAATCCATTCCCCAGCGTAGCCCCTGGGAATCATATACAAAAGAACCTCCGTCCATCTGGGCATGGCTGTAGGTCGGGGTACCGCCCTTAACGCCCATGTATTTTCCGTTGGAACCCTGCCAGTCCGTCCTTACCAGGACAACGGGCTGGTCTCCGTAACCGTTCCATATTTCTGATTGGGGAGGGGCCAGGTTATCCAGACCGATGTCCTTCCCGTAAATGAGTGTTATGGGTAAAAACCGGGAATCATCTGAAAAATCACTGGCGTATCTTCCGTTCTGCATCAATTCCTTTTCTACGGTCAGCAGGGAAGGGTTCCCGGCCTTACGGGCCATCCACAGGGTTGCGGGGAGGGGGACCCGTTTTTCGGTACAATCGCTGTAATTAAAGTATAGGGAACTTGTCCCGGTAACGTATTGCATGTATTCCGCAGATTCCAGAAACCCGGGCGTATAGGTCAGCCTGTTGGTGCCTTCGTGGTTCTGGCCGTAAATTCCTTCGAGGGCAGACAGTAACAGAACTTCATAAGTGGTTCCGTAAGACCAGTACATGGCTCCTTCCTGGTAGTTCCCGTTGGCGTAGGTTGCCATGGAATTTGTGTTTTTTGCGAGGATATTCTTAAAGACATACTTGGCCTCTTCGTCCATCTGTGCCGTACCATCCTTGTATATGGCCAGTGCCCCGTAGGCCAGCCCGCCGATCCCCACCTGGTTCCAGTTGGAGGTTTTGTCCCAGAACGGTTTGTTTTTCTCGGGCAGAAGCGCATAATTCAATATGGCTTCGCGCGCATTTTGCCTTGTCGATGACGCAAGGTCGTGGTACAGCCAGTCATAGCCAAGGGCTACGGCAAAACACATTTCGGCCGTATCGAGGGTGTAATTTACCCAGTCGGGAAAATCGCAGACCGTGTTTATGACTTCCTCGGCTTTGTTCAGGTATGACGTCTGGTTTGTCATCCTGTAGGCATAGGCGAGGTAAAAGATCTGCTTTATGGCTGTTCTGGATGTCTGTAACATCCTGGTGGTATTGGGATATACCAAGGGACCTTCCTGTACAAAGGAGTCGGCCTGTTCGAGGATATAGGAGTGAACCGTATTGAATTCGCCGGACTGGTTTACCAGTGTCTGGATCGCAGTTTCTTCTCCCTGTTTCAACAGGAGTCTCGGGTGTAATGTATTTTCAACTTTTGCGGGATTTAAAATATTGGTCCGTACTTTCAGTTCAACCTGTGTAATCCTGAAACCACTCGGAATTTCCGGGTCGCTGAACAGGGAGACCATGGCCTCGTTGACTTCCCCGCCCGACAAGTACAGATTGAACGAGGAAACATCGATATCCCCCGAACCGCCGCTGAGTTCGTAGTCCACACCGGGAGTTCCGGGATTTCCGAAAGTAAATCTTTTTAAAGGGTTCAGCCGGCTTACGATAACCCCGGTCTCATCGGTTGCGGATAAGTGGGCTACGGAGATACTGGTGATCTGAACAGCTGCGGTAGGCTTCAGGTTGGTCAGGTCCAGCCCGAAATAAAAGCCTTCACCCGAATCGATGCCATTGCCTATACCTCCCCGAACACCCAATATTCCGCTGGAGGCCCTGTCTATACCACCGGGAGAGGTCATTGCTCCGTAATTGTTCCCTTCGGTGGTGTTTACGCTGCCCATGCCCCCGAAGGTGATGTCGAACGTCTTGTCCAGGGCCCCCGACTGGGTAACTTCTGTTGCCGTAACATCCCAGTCGTCATAACTGTTGCTGTTGTAATAGGTCACGGTGCCGGAAGCATCTATTTGCAGTGTGGATGCATCCGTATACCTGCTGTTTCCCTCAGACCCGCCGGGAAGGGGATCGAGGGTGATCGTATTCTTCTGGGCATAACCGACACCTGCGAGCAGAGAAAAAAAAATCGCAGGGATCAGAACATCATTTTTTTTCATGGTTTTGGTTGGTTTTACATTAGAACATGTTTAAAAAGAATCTATCCCGATAATCCCGATAATTATTGGGATCGGGAGGCTAAAAAAATGCCTTTTTGTTGCCGGCGTGCCACCTGGCTCCTTCACTAAAAACAACCAGTGGCTGTTTTAGCTCACGAAACTTCTTATTTATATAAAGGTGTTCGTGAATCTTCGATTTCTTAACGTTCGGTCCTGTATTTCTTCAGGTTTTTATCCAAAAGCCTTTCCAGGTTTTGTGATATGGAATCGAATTTTTTAGATTTTGCGAGATTGGTAAGGTCTATCCTTCCTTCGGAGTGATCGTATAATTCTTTATCTAAAATGATCTCCGGGTTCTTATAGGATTGCCACCGGGTAAAACGATAGCGGCCATCGGTGATCGAATATCCCATGATTTCCCGTTTGGTTTCGTCGTTTTGTAAACACTTCCCTCTCGGGTATTGGCTCATCGCCACTTTTTTGACACTGCGTTTCGGATCTGTCAGAACGGGGACCAGACTTTCGCCCTGAAGGTGGCCGGGCTGTTCTATTCCGGATAATTCGCATAAAGTAGGGTAGACATCTACCAATTCGGCTAAAGACCGGGTTTTTTCCCCTTTTGAAAAGCCCGGGGCACTTATGATCAAAGGGGCCCGGGTATCCAGTTCGGCATTGGAATGTTTGGCCCACATGCCGTATTCGCCCAGTTTCCAGCCGTGGTCTCCCCAGAGTACTACAATGGTGTTTTCCCTTAAGCCCAATTCGTCAAGAGCGTCCAGCAGCCTGCCGACCTGGGCATCGATCATGCTTACGGCAGCGTAATACCCGTGGATGAGGTTACGGCTGAGATCGTCCGGGAGATAGCCTTCCTTTTTATACCTGTCTATTCCGTAATATTTCTTTAATTCGCCGGACCAGCGGACAAAGGCGTATTTAGAAACACCTTCGGGATCTTTTCTTTCCGGGATCTTTATATGGTCGGGATCATATAGGTCCCAATATTTCTTTGGGGCTACAAACGGTAAATGCGGGTTTTTAAACCCTACGGCCATAAAAAAGGGCTTGTCTTTCAGTTTGCGCATACGTTCTATGGCGATCCGTGCAATAACAGCATCGGTCATCTGTGCCTCGGGAGTGTCAGAGCTGTAATAAGGAAGGAGTTTGCCGTGTAATTTCGGAAAGTCCGATTCCAGTGATGTAGTGTCACCGCGTGTCATGTTCTTTAAGTTTCTGATCTCTTTTTTATAATTCCACGAAGGCACGGACCACGATAACGCATCGTCTTTATTGCCATGCCCGGCGTGGTATATTTTTCCGACGGCTTCAGAAGTATAGCCATTGTTCCTGAATTGCTGCGGCAGGGTCACGACATCCGGGACCGTAGTCCTGAAAAAGGTGCCCAGGTCGTAAATATTCATGGCGTCGGGGCGCAGCCCTGTCATGATACTGTTTCTCGACGGGGCACAAACGGCCTGCTGACAGTACGCATTTTCGAAAAGCATTCCCTGCCGGGCCAGTTTATCGATATTGGGCGTCTTCATGTATGTTGCGCCATAACAACCCAGTTCCGGCCGCAGGTCGTCAACGGCGATGAACAATATGTTTTTTTTGACAGTTCCGTGATTTTGCTGTGCTTTCAGACATGTGGTAAAGCACAGGGCGATAACAATCAACGTGTACCATCCGAAAGAATGAATCGTTTCCGGTTTCATCATTATAAATTTTTAACAGGGAACAAAGTGCCTGGTTTACGGTTTACAATGTAAAATGATTTTAGCGCTTACAGGGGGGGATAATCGTCTAAATACAAGGTGTAAAATGTCTGTTTTCAGAGTTGTAATTTTCCTGATAAAGAAGGCCTACAGACCTTTATTCCGGGCAGAACAGCCGGGCTTGTATTCAAAATACCCCCTCGATTTAGACGATTATCCCCCTTTGATAAAATTTGATTTTTTTAATATTTGTGAATAATTCGATTTCACTGTTAACACCAAGCCAAAATAATATCCTTTTAACTAACAAATTATGAAAAACAGAAAGTTATTGCTACCGCTTTTTTATTTTCTGATAATAACCGCCTGTGAGGATTCCTCCCTTAAATCGGACTTAGGGGACATCGGGAATCCTGCAGACCTGAACTACGTCAGTATTGCGGATGCCAGAGAAAGTAAAAACATAACTACATCAGCTCCTACGGTTCAGACCGGGGGACTTATTCCCGAATTCGAACTGGTAAGCATAAGGAAAGAAGACGGTACACTGCTGGACGAATCCTATTTGCAATATGTCAGCATCGGTAAAAGTACCTCCGTTGAAATGGAGGTGGACCCCGAAGAGGGAAAAGTGGACGAAAACGGGAACCCCCTGGAATCGGTCAGTGCTACGGACTCGGCCGATAACGGTATTATTTTCATAGCCGCAGGACATAATTTTACGGTGGGCGATTATTATTTTACCATCAAAGTGAGCACGGAAGCTGACGGAGTGGAATATACAACGACATTCGAAGATGCTTTTCACCTTCATATAGCACCGCTTTTACCAGGCAATTTGATATACTCTCCCAAAAACCAGAACCTGGTCTATGGCGACCCGGAAAGCAGGACAAGCGAGCCCCTCCTTCCCAATGCCAATCCCGATGTTACTTTCGAACTGGAGACCCATTCGGATAAACTGACCATCGACGGTGAAACAGGGGTGATCTCAATCGCTCCCGATTATATGTATTCTGAATACGATACATTATCTCCGGCCGTGAGAGTTGTGAGCAATATAAGCGAGGAGGTTACGGTATTTGAAGACAAAATAATAACGATCATTACGGATACGCCCGAAGAGATGCCCGTTGAGACCATTTATATGCATTATCCCACGTTAAACACCTCGGGGTCATTCCCGACCGGAGGTGACGGGTTTGCGGTCCAGGTGGATATTCCCGGGAACGGGCAGGATATCTGGGGCGTTGTAGACAACAGTGCCGGGAAATTTCTGGAAGCTCCCGAAGAAAGGCCGGAGGAGAATACATCCCAGACGGTCCTCGAAACCCAGACTTTTGACAGTGGAGTAACACATCCGACCGCTTCATGGATGGTTACCAAGACACAGGACCTGACCGTATTCCAGTACGGCTACGAACTTTCCTTTAACTATTATTATCAACCGGCCTACCAGACCTATATGGAAGACGGTCGGACACCTACGGACCTCGAAGTGTATATTTCAACCGACTATACGGGAGGGGATATCCAGGATGCCGAGGGGAACTGGCTGAACGGTACCTGGACCAGGGTGAATGAAAGTATAAGATGCAGAAGATCGGAAGGTGTCACCAACGGCAAATCCTCCGGCCCGCCCTGGGGCCCCGAATTTATGGGTACTCCGTATCCCGGGAACCAGGAAGGCCCTGATCCGGACGGAC
The DNA here is from genome assembly GCF_021183825.1 of Sinomicrobium kalidii. GTDB lineage: Bacteria > Bacteroidota > Bacteroidia > Flavobacteriales > Flavobacteriaceae > Sinomicrobium > Sinomicrobium kalidii. The sequence continues at coordinate 4,978,126 of NZ_CP089211.1, forward strand.
GAAAAACACCCGGAACGAGTTTCTACGGCAAATGGGTGAAATGTTCTTACGATATCCCGCCGGAACTCATTTCCCGAAATTTTACGGTGGCCTTTAAGGTAGCCTCCTATTTTGAAGGAGAGTTGCTGAACAACTCAACAGTACCGGGACGTGGAGGAACGTACTTCCTTTCCGACTTTAATTACCGGGCGGATGAACTGACCGACTGATAATGTGTCCGATATTTTTATAAACAAACCAGGAAACGATGAAATAGTCGGAAGTCAGAAGTTCGGAGCCGGAAGTGAATATACTTCGGACACCGGACTTCGGACTTCGGACCTCAAAAACAAACACTATGAAACCAATCAAACTTTTAGTACTATTGTTTTTCCTCCCGACAGTCGGTGTTTTTGCTCAAAAGACCGTTACAGGTACTGTCACAGATGATAAAGGGGTGCCCATACCGGGGGCCAATGTCATTGTAAAAGGCAGTCCGAGAGGAACGACGACAGATTTTGACGGGAACTATGCTATTGAGGATATAGCGCAATCGGATATCCTGATCTATTCTTATGTAGGGTTCAAAAAGGTCGAGAAGAATGTATTCAGCCAAACCACTATTGATGTTACGCTCGAACCGGACCAGGTACAGCTTAATGAGGTGGTTGTTATCGGGTATGACGCTGTCCGGAAGCGGGACCTTACCGGTTCGGTATCGGCCATAGATCCTGAAGAACTTTCGGTAACGGCAACCTCCAATTTCGATGAAGCCCTGGCCGGGCGGGCAGCGGGCGTACAGGTGACTTCGAGTGACGGAACACCCGGGAGTTCGCAGAATATAGTGATCCGGGGCGGAAATTCGATAACCGGAGACAATTCGCCATTGTATGTCGTGGACGGCATACCGCTCGAAGATTTTGACCCGTCCAGCCTCAATACCCGCGATATCGAGAGCTTCGATATCTTAAAAGATGCTTCTGCAACTGCAATTTACGGTTCCCGCGGGGCCAACGGCGTTATTGTTATCAATACACGCAGTGGCCGGTCGGACGGGCAGACCGATATAAGTATCGGTTCGTTCTCCTGGATACAGGTCATTCCCAACAGATTGGACGTGCTGAGCCCGTATGAATTTGCCAGGTACCAGGAAAAACTGGCCTATGCCAATGACAACTATACGCCCGGGCAGAATGTAAGATTGTATGAAACCAACTGGATTGACCCGGAATTATACCGGAATATGGAGGGGACCGACTGGCAGGACGAGATTTTCAGGACGGCATATACAAGTAACCATACCCTTTCCCTGAGAGCGGGAAACGAAAAGACCTCCCTGTATTACAGCGGAAATTATCTGGACCAGGAAGGGACCCTTATCAGCACGAGTTTCAAAAAGATCAATAACCGGTTAAAATTTACACATAAAGTAAATGAGAACCTGAAGGTCAATGGCCAGATAGCGTACAGCAATATAAAGAGTAAAGGCTTGCAGGTATCCGGCAATGCCCGGACCAGTGTTATCCGGGATGCAGTTTCCTTCAGGCCGGTCGACCCCATAAACTGGAGCAACGACGAGGAAAGCGTCATACAGGACCAGGACCCTTATCTGTACGATCCTGTGAAAACACTGGAAAACACCGACAGGGCCGTGGCGAGGGACGTGCTCACCGGAACACTGGGACTCAATTATAAATTTTCGGAAAAATTGACCCTGAACATGAACGGGAATTACAGGACCACCAGCCAGGAAAGCTCTATATTCTTCAACGAAGACACCCAGCAGGCATCCCGGACCAACCGGGGCATTCACGGTTCAATATCCGATATAAGATGGGATATTCTGTCCACTTCAAACACATTGAAATTCGACGACAGGAAAGGAGATCATGTATACGGTGCCCTTGTCGGTATTGAAGCCCAGTACAGAACGAGGGAGGCTTCTGATCTGGAGAACAGAAATATTCCGACAGACCAGTTTGGCATAGACAACCTCGGCATTGCAACAACAGCAACAATAGCCGGGTCTTCCCATTCGGCCAATACCTTGTTGTCCTATTTCGGAAGGATCAACTACACCTATAAAGACCGTTACCTGGCGACTGTTAACTTCAGGACTGACGGATCTTCAAAGTTCCGGAAAGAGAACAGGTGGGGCTATTTTCCATCCTTTTCGCTCGCCTGGAGAGTATCGGAAGAGAAATTTCTCAGCGCGATCGATGCCATATCCGATTTAAAGATCAGGGCGGGCTGGGGATTGACAGGAAATAACCGTATCGGGGATTTTGAAGCCTATAACATGTTTGCGGTCAACACATCCAGCGGTTATGTGCTGGGGCAGAACCAGGAGTTCCGGCCGGGAGCCTATCAAAGCAATATGGCTGTTCCCGACCTGCGCTGGGAGACCACGGCCCAGACCAATGTGGGGCTTGACCTGGAACTCTTTAACAACTTTAACCTGACCGTTGACTACTATAAAAAAAGAACAAAAGACCTGTTACTGGATGCAGATATGGCCCTGAGCACAGGTTTTAACAGGGTACAGCAAAACGTAGGTGAGGTTTCCAACGAGGGGATAGAGTTTACCCTGAGTTCCCGGAACATCAGGAATGAACGATTTCGCTGGGACACGGATTTCAACATCTCATTTAACAAAACCAGGACGGAGAAGCTGAACAGCGGGCAAAACGAGATCCTTATCGACCCCGGGTGGGACAGGCAGTTTATGCAGTCAGAATACCAGTATATTACAAGAGTTGGTCACCCTGTCGGGATGATGTACGGACTTGAATTTGACGGGATTTATCAGGTGGAGGATTTTCTGCTGACCAACGACGGGGATTATCAGCTGAAAGAAGGGATCCCCGGCTACCGTACCGTAATGCGGCCGGGCATGGTAAAATTCAAGGACCTGAACGGAGATGGTGTGATCAATGAAGATGACAGGACGATCATAGGAAATCCGCAGCCGAAACATATCGGGGGATTGTCCAATAGTTTTAAGGTCGGATCTTTTGATTTTCAGTTTCTGCTGCAATGGGCATATGACTTTGATATACTCAATGGCAATAAATCTGAATTCGGAAGTATCTACAGGCAAAACAGGAACGGCCTGACATCCCTTGCCGATATCTGGACCCCCACCAATACCGATACCGACATAGGGGGAATGAGGTATGACGGAATAAACCTGACCACCCCTTACGGCTATAAACTGGATACCCGCCATATAGACGACGGCTCCTATTTAAGACTTAAAACCGTAGTCCTGGGTTATCGCCTGCCGGAAGAGGTGCTGGAAAAACTGAGGCTGAAAAAATGCAGATTATCGGTCTCCGCACAGAATATTTATACCTGGACCGGCTACGAGGGGTATAATCCGGATGTATCTGTGGGAAGGTACGGGGCCCTGACCCCCAGGCTGGATTACTCGGCCTATCCGCAGAGTATCACGGTGTCCGGAGGTATAGAACTGACATTTTAAAAAAACAAATAAAAAATATTCACATGAAACAGAAGAATATTCACTTCGCCATAGCAATGCTGGTAGCTTTTACCCTGATGAGTTGCTCCGATTTTCTGGAAGTTGAGCCGAAATCGTCCTGGAAGGCCGAGTCCTTTTATACTTCGAGAGAAGAGGCAGACCTGGCCCTGTCGGGGATTTACGGTCAATTGGCAAACGATGATGTATATGGCTGGAAATTCAACGTCCTTTTAGAAGCCGGAACAGACGAGACCTATACGAATGACCCCAATAATCCCACCTGGGATGCCGCAAAGTACGCACATACCTCTTCAAGTGATCAAATACAAAATATATGGTTGCGATTCTATACCTGTATTCAACTGGTCAACCAGTTCGAACAGAACATGAGCCCCGATCTGTTTACAACCGAAGAATACAATAACCTCCTCGCAAAAGCACGTTTTATGCGGGCATTTTGTTATTTTAACCTGGCCAATTGGTTCGGGCCCGTCCCTCTCAGGTTAACGCCCAGTTCTTCCCAGGAAGACAACAACGTACCGCCGTCACCGCCGATGGATGTTTATAAGCAGGTGGAAGAGGATTATTTATTTGCGGCAGAACACCTCGGGCATGCCAACAGTTCTGCTTATGTGCCGGGCGAACCCAACAAAATGGCCGCACACGGCCTGCTGGCCCGGCTTTATTTGAGAATGGGCGGGTTTCAACCGTATTTGTCAGAGAGCGAAGCGGGATCCTATTTTGAGAATAACCAGCAGTATTTCGAAAAAGCACGGGAACAATGCGAGATTATTATAAACGACGGCTGGCATGGCATCGTACCCTATGCTGCGGATAGCATGAGCTATAGAAATCACTTTCTCAGCTATCTGCAGGACCACTACGATCTGAAAGAATCACTGTTTGAGATCTCATTCGGCAATTTTGCAAATATGGGATTGAAGGTAGACGGCAGGCTGGGAAATATCAATGGTGTTGAATTTGTGGGGACCTCAGATATTCCCCGCGGTTTCTGTAAAGTAAATGTTGCGCTTCCTGTTTACCAGGCATATTCAAAAGAAGACACCCGGAGGGAATGGAACATTGCGGGGTACCGGAATAAATATTCCAATGCCAACCAGGCCTACACCATGAGCTATATTTTCGATTTCCCTTTAAACCAGGAATACGGCATAGGAAAGTTCAGAAGGTGGGAACCGGCAGATCTCGGGGCCTTAAAAGAGCAGGGGAAAATTACGGATGCCAATTACACCATCCTCAACAATACCCCGGGTTCTGATAAGGACCCCAATTTTACAAGTATCAATTTTCCCGTGTTAAGGTATTCAGATGTACTGCTGATGCACGCAGAAGCCATTATCGGTGGAAGGTTCGGAAGCGCAGCCGCAAACGATGCCGCTTTGAACGACCTTAATACCGTGAGGGAAAGGGCAGGCCTGGATCCTTATAGCGGAAGCCTGGCCCATGATGACTTTTTTAATGAAATTGTGGATGAGAGACAGCGGGAATTGTGTTTTGAGGGACTCCGAAAACAGGACCTGATCCGGTGGAACTTACTCGAAGATAAACTGTTGGAGACCAATGAAGCTATCAAAAACCACGGACTTTACAACAACAATAGCCAGTTTCACCAGACCTATCTGGATCCCGGAAATAATTTTGACAGGACCAAACACCTCCTTTTGCCTTACCCGTTACAGGAAACACTCATAAATCACAGCCTGGAACAAAGAACGGGATGGTAACAGGTTTCACCGACAAAAAATCAATGAAATGAAGATCATATCACCGGAAACTCACCGAAAAAACCATAAACGCAAAAGCATTCTGAAAGGTATTTTTATGCTCTGTGTTCTTGTTTTATCTACCCAGGGAAAAGCACAAAGCGCAGAACCCGAACGTTCGTACGACTATTCCCGGATCAGGGCCCATCCCAGGCTCCTGTTGACCGAAGGAGAAGAAAAGGCCCTGAGGTCATCGATAAAAAGAAACCCGGAGTTTAAGAAAATAGACACTTATATTCATCAGGTCTCCGATAATCTGCTTTCAGAAGAGCCTCTGGTCTTTAAGAAAAAGGGGAAGAGGCTGCTGGCGGTTTCCCGGAAAGCGCTTACCAGGCTGTATTACCTGTCTTACAGTTACCGTATGACCGGTGATGCCAAGTATTTGAGGCGGGCGGAAAAGGAACTCAATGCGGTTTGCGGCTTTGAAAGCTGGAACCCCACGCATTTCCTCGATGTGGGGGAGATGTGTATGGCTGTTTCTATAGCCTATGACTGGCTGTACGACGATTTGAAGGAAAGCACCCGGAAAAATGTGCGGGAGGCTATTCTGAAAAAGGCATTTGAACCTTCGTATATAGAAGACAATGCCTGGTTCCTCGATGTCCACAGCAACTGGAACTCTGTTTGTAATGCGGGACTGGTCTACGGGGCCCTGGCCATTATGGAAGATGAAGAAGAACAGTCGGCAGCCATTATTGAAAGGGCTTTAAAATCCAACCGGTTACCCCTGGAAGCCTATGCACCGGACGGAAATTACCCGGAAGGCCCCGGTTACTGGAATTACGGGACTACATTTGAAGTGATGCTGATCGCTGCCCTCGAAAGCGCACTGGGGTCTGATCACGGATTGTCGGAAGCCCCCGGTTTTCTGGAATCCGCTTACTATATGCTTTTTGCAGGAGGCCCTTCGGGAGATTACTTTAATTATTACGACTGCGGAAGGCGTCAGACAGCGCGTTCCTCCATGTTCTGGTTTGCCCGGAAATTAAATGATCCGTCCCTGATCTTTCAGGAGGTGGAAATGATCAACAGCGGACGCTACACAAAAGCCGTATCGTCAGATATCGAAAGAGTTCTGCCCAATGCCCTTGTCTTTGGAAAAGAGCTGACATTATCGGAAGTAAAGCCCCCGTCCCGGAAAATGTTCACAGGTCACGGTATTACCCCGGTATCCTTAGTTCGTACCCATTGGAAAGGTACAAAGGGAAAATATCTCGGCATTAAAGGAGGAAGTGCTTCTGACGGGCATTCGCATATGGACCAGGGAACCTTTGTATACGATGTGGGCCGGTTGAGATGGGCCATGGATTTCGGGCTGCAGAGTTATATTACACTCGAATCCGAGGGTGTCGATCTCTGGAACCTGGACCAGGACGCTCAAAGATGGGAGGTGTTCAGGTATAACAATTTAAATCACAACACCTTGACCGTAAACAATAAACGTCATAACGTCAAGGGAAGGGCCGAAATTATAAAGACTTTTGAGAACAAACATGAACTGGGAGCAAAAGTAGACCTGACCCCGGTGCTGAACTTTAACAATGAGTTGAAAACAGCGACGAGGAAAGCTACGATAGTAGATGAGTCGTACCTGAAAATAGAAGACTTTATCGAGACCAATGCAGAACCCGCGGACCTGAGGTGGAATATGGTAACCCCTGCATCTGCTGAAATAGTGGATAAAAACACCATCAGACTGTCCCAGAAAGGAAAAACCATGTTTTTAAAAGTAAACTCCGATATACCTGTCAAACCGGCGATCAGGCCTTCTGAAAAACCGGCTGAATACAAATGCGAGTTCGGAGATTACAAATACGGGGACTACAATCAGAAGAACAAGGGAACGGTAATGGTGGGCTTTGACGTAAAGATCCCGGCAAATACTGCTGCCCGTTTTACGGTAAGCCTTGTGGAAGGCAAATCCGACCTTGCCCTGAAAGAGAACACGATCGTTCTCGATGCTACAGATCCCAATACGGCTTCGGAAGGAGATAAGGTGTTCTTTGATATTTCCCCGGTTGGAATTGACAGTTCGGGCGATCTGTACGCGCTGGATGATCCGGATTGGAACACCTATGGCAGGATAGGTATAAAAAGTATGCGGGACAAATCCTTTAAATTCCGGATCGATGCCAGGAGGATCGCTTCGGATGGAATGGTCAATGCAGGTATAGACAGGTCCTCCGACGGCCAGTTGGGGGTCAGGGGAGGTGAAAATAACGGAATTGAAAAGAAAGAAGGTTACCTGCTGAGCCTGGATTTGACGGAATTCGACCCTTCCGTGAGATTTGAACTTACCAAAATAGGTTTTAAACACCTCGATGCTTCGGAATCCTGTACCATTGTCAACCGGCAGGTATCGGGAAAAATAATGGTATTTACCGGGAGTGAACGCAACAAGGTCAGCGAAGTTAAAATAACTTCAGGTCACAAACGGAAATTTGTCGATGTCTCCGGTTTGGGGATCTCCCTGAAAGGAGGTGCAGATCATTCAGAGTTCCTGTCTCTTTTTAACACCGGTGAAACAGGTAATTTCAGGATTTCCGGTTTTGAATTTGTTGTAAAGGAGCAGCCGGGTAATTTTTAATATTTCACAGTTACGGATTAAAAAGTATAGTTGTACAATTACGATGTCTATCATGAAACTTAAAAGCAGTAAACTCTTTGTCGCAGGGCTGTTCCTGATTTTTTACAGTTGTGGAAAAGCCCCGGAAAACCACGAAAAAAAGCCCAATATCCTTTTTATACTTATTGACGATATGGGATACGGGGACCTGCCCACCTACGGAAATACCGAGGTCAATGCCCCGAATATCGACAAACTCGCCTCCGAAGGATTGAGTTTTTCGCAGTTCTATGTAAACTCCCCGATCTGCTCCCCCTCGAGAGTGGCCTGTATCACAGGTCAGTATCCCAGCCGCTGGGGAATTACTTCGTATGTGCACAACAGGAAGGCGAACAAAGAAAGAGGAATGAAGAACTGTCTCGACATTCAGGCCCCTACCTTGGCCAGGGCCATGAAAAAGGCGGGATATTATACGGCACATATCGGTAAATGGCATATGGGGGGTGGCCGGGATATTGCCGATGTCCCCCTGATCACGGAATATGGGTTTGACGAATCTGTTACGCAGTTCGAAGGGCTGGGGGAGCGCTACCTCGCAAAATTCGAGACCCTCCATCTGGGAGACGACCCCGAACGCCCCGACCTGGAAAAACAGTCCGCAGCACTGGGCAGGGGAAAGGTACACTGGATAAAACGGGAAAACTTTACCAAAGTATTTGTGGACAGGACCATCGGGGCCATTAAAAATGCCCGGAAAGCAAACAAACCGTTCTATATCAATGTCTGGCCCGACGATATCCATACGCCTCTCGAACCTCCGAAGGATTTAAGGGGAGACTCCAGCCGTCATGCGAGGTTTTTGGGCGTGATGCATGAAATGGACAAACAACTGGGCCGTCTGTTCGATTTTATAAAAGAGGATCCGGAACTGTCAAAAAACACCCTGATCGTTTTAACCAGTGATAATGGCCCCGATGCCGGAGTAAACAAGGCAGGGAATCTCAGAGGATATAAAACCCAGATTTACGAAGGCGGTATCAGGGAACCCTTTATCGCCTGGTTTCCGGATGTCATACCCGAAGAAAAACAGGGCACGGTAGACACGCAAACCGTATTTTCGGGAATAGACCTGTTACCGTCATTTGCAGCCATGGCCGGTGCAGCATATGGTGAAGGCCTGGAGATTGACGGGGTTGATGTTTCCCCGGCAATTACAGGGAAAACTGTGTTAAAAAGAAAAAAATCACTATTTTGGATCCGTCCCCCGGACCGGCCGGGTTTATTTGGCAAGAACGATCCCGACCTGGCCATAAGAAAAGGGGACTACAAGTTAATGATGGATGTGGACGGAACCAATATCCAGCTTTATAATGTGGCGATCGATGCGGGCGAATCCTTTGATATTATGAACGAAATGCCGGATAAGGCCGAAGAGTTAAGGGCAGAGTTGTCAGATTGGTATAACAATTATCCCCAGGACATTGACAGGGGGATTTATGAAAAGGATCGTCAAAATATAAAAAACACCGATAAAATAAATTTATGATCATCAAATTGCGGGCAGGGAGAAAAACAGTTCTGAAGAAAACAGGGGTAGCATATCTCTTTGTTTTTAGCTTAACGGGATTGGCATTTTTAAGCTGTAAGGGCGAAAAAAAAGAAACGGCACAGGTAGAAAAAGCACAACAAAAACCTAACGTGGTCGTCCTTTATATGGACGATCTGGGCTATGGCGACCTTGGGTGTTATGGTGCCACGGAGATACAGACGCCCCATATAGACAGACTGGCTGCCGGAGGTGTTCGTTTTACCGATGGCTATGCCACATCGGCTACCTGTACACCGAGCAGGTATGCCATTTTAACCGGGATGTACCCCTGGCGCAACAAAAATGCGAAGATCTTACCGGGAACGGCCCCCCTGTTAATTTCAACGACTCAGAAAACCCTGCCGAAGATGTTTAAATCACAGGGATATGCTACGGGCATTGTCGGCAAGTGGCATCTGGGGCTGGGAACGGGCCATGTTAACTGGAACGAACATATTTCGCCGGGCCCCAATGAGGTGGGGTTTGAGTCCTCCTATATCATGGCCGCTACACAGGACCGCGTACCTACGGTATATATAAAAGACGGCAATGTGGTCGGGCTGGACCCGGAAGATCCCATAGAAGTGAACTATGAAGAAAATTTTGAAGGTGAACCCACGGCAATTTCAAACCCGGAAATGTTAAGGATGACCTGGCATCACGGCCATAATAACAGTATTGTCAACGGCATTCCCCGGATAGGCTATATGAAAGGCGGGGAAGCCGCAAAATGGAAAGATGAGGATATGGCAGACCATTTCCTGGAAAAAGCGCAGGCCTATGTAAAAGAACACAAAGACCAGCCTTTCTTTTTGTACTATGCGCTGCAACAACCGCATGTGCCGAGGACACCACATCCCCGCTTTGCCGGGAAGTCCGGTCTGGGCCCGCGCGGAGATGTTATTGTGGAGGCCGATTGGGTCATCGGTGAATTTATAAAGACCCTCGAAGAAGAGGGCGTGTTGGAAAACACCCTGATTGTTTTTACCAGTGATAACGGCCCGGTGTTAAATGACGGCTATAATGACAATGCCGTGGAAAAATCAGGCGACCACGATCCTAAAGGCGGTCTAAGAGGTGGTAAGTACAGCCTGTTTGAAGCAGGTACAAGGGTTCCTTTTATTACCTATTGGAAAGGAAAAATTCAGCCGAAGGTCTCGGATGCCATGGTCAGCCAGCTCGATCTGTTCTCATCCCTGGCAGAGTTGGCCGGGGCAGAAGACCATACCGAAGATAGTAAAGACCTGTTGCCTGTTTTATTGGGAGAAAGTGTAGAAGGCCGGGAATCCCTGGTCATAGAAGCAACCTCCAGAACGGCCTTCAGAAAGGGAGACTGGCTGATGATCCCTCCCTATAACGGCCCGGCTGTTAACAAAAAGGTGAATATTGAATTGGGAAATTCAACCGAATTTCAACTGTACAATTTAAAGGATGATAAGGGACAGCAAAACAATCTGGCAAAAGCAGCTCCGGAGCAACTGGAAGCAATGTTAAAAGATTTTGAGGCTATTCGGGGAAAAGACTATCATAAAATTCAACAACTAGAACTAAAATAATAAAGGCGAGCAGACTAAAAATAGATTTTCTATAATGTACCGTTTTTGTCTTGAACAAAATTATAAAGAAGCTTTTGTTTTTAGCACAGAGTTTATGCATTATGTCCCTGTAATTTATCAAAATAAGAGGGGAAGAGGTAAAGACACGAATGGATATCATAGAAGCAATTTTTTCAAGACTCTATTTGAGCTTGTTTGATTTTGTTATATTCTGAAACAGAATAGGGCTAAATATACCGTATAGAAAGCTAAAACAGCCGTTATAGGTGTCCTAATCGGTGTTCTATTTGAAAAGGTGAGGCATAAGGAACTGATTTTTTATAGGAGTGTAGGGGGATTCGAATCCTGTCACCATTAGCCAAAGTTACGGAAGGTAGTGGCAAAAGTATGCCGGGCAGAATGAAAGGTGATACTTTTGGGTATCTCACAGATTTTCATGATCGTTTTAAGATAGCTGTTCATCTTTTGATTGGCGTATAGCGGCAACAACAATCCTTTTGCGACACTCTCCGGGCTGTCCTTGTATTTTTGGACGATCTCCTTTGCTTTGGGCAGAAGGAGGATTTTAACCGTTTCGTTGGTCTTGGCACGCTTTGTATGTATCCAAAGATTGCCATTGATGCCTTTTAATATCCGGTCTTTGGTTAACTCCATGACATCAATGTATGCCAGCCCCGTATAACAGCTAAATACAAAAATATCCCGTACACGTTCCAAAGTCTTGTTTTAAAGATCAGTTGTTTCTAACTGTTGGAGTTCGTGTTCGGTCAGGTACTGCCGGTCGGTCTTGGTGAATTTTAACTGGAATTTCCGGAAAGGGTCTTTTTCCAGCCATTCCAGTTTTAAGGCCAGGTTCATCATTTTCCGCACCCGTTCCAGGTGTTTCATCGTGCCGTTGTTGTTCTGCTGTTTCCGGGTTTTGGGCTTGCAGGTGCGTAAATAGTATTCAAAATCCGTAATAAAGCGATAGTTCAATTGTTTGAGGTAGATGTCATTTACCTTTAGTTTCTCCTTTAAAAACGCTTTCAGGTACTTCTCCGTAGTGTAGTAGTTTTTCATGGTGCCCGGCTTTAAGGTATGCACCATACTTTCGTTATGATAGGTAACAAGTTGCATCAGGGTTTTTTGCTGCTCGTCCTCGCCGAGAAACCGTTTTTTAATAGCATCGGGAGTGATGACTTTAAGTTCGCTCAATAATTGCTTGTGGCAATCGAGTAGCTGGCTGTACACTTCATCCAGATAAGCGTTAAGCCGACGGTTCTCGGGGGAGTAGCCCTTTGCCCGGTCTTTGGCATTATCCCAAAGGTCAGCTTCAACGGAACGCTTTAAACTGATCTCCGCACGGCGGCTGTTGACCGTAATACGTGTATAAATTTTTAAACCCTGTGGATTTTTGCCGAATTTCCGGGTGAAGAAGATCACACCGAATGTACTGTTTGTTTTCATGGCTTCGTCTTAAATTGCACATCATTTTTTTGTAAAGACGAAAGTCAAACCACCACTAATTACCTCAAAGATAAGATAATAACCTTAAAAATGCTCACCAATTTGCACACCGAATTGCACACCTTTTAGGTGATTTCAGATGATTTCAGTTCATATCATAAAAAAATGAAAAGCACTGAAAATCATACGATTAACAGTGCTTTGTGAGCTATTGATATAGCCTTTGTCGGGGTGACTGAAGTCAGTGCCGACCTTATATGTTTTTAAATATCAAAAAGTTACTCCCGTTTTAAATTTTCAGGTAACCGAATAGGTAACTTTTGTGTTGATATGACTTGGTTTTATTTAAGGTAAATATAAGAAATTCAGAAGAATAAATAAAGCCATTTTCTTATAAATTATAATAAGGGTAAATAGCAACTATTACATCTCATTGTTAAAGGTAGTACAATGGTTGCCAGTGATGTACTTCATCTTTAAATTTTCCACAAATTTTTCTAAGTCTTCATTATACTTAATTTCAATTAAAGTACAGCCATTAGATTTACATTTATTTCGTTTTATTCTATCTCTTCTTTGCGTTTCTAACAGGCCATTTCTGCCACCGAAAAAGGGTACTGGCTCATAGTGCTGTTTTCCATTGTACTCGATTGCAATATTTAATTCTTTAATAAATATATCAATTCGTTGTCTTCCTAACCAATCGGGGCTATATTGGGAGATAACTTCGTAATTTTTAAAAGCGTGTTGAATTAAATTAAATAAGCGACTTTCATTGTATAAGCTCCCAACAATATTAAATCCTTTTTGAGCTCTTATTTTGTTTTCAATATTCCTGAGATTTTTCTTTAACCTTTTATAATATTCACGTATGAGTTTTTCGCTCATGTTAACTTTTTCAAGCCTTTCTTTGACTACTGTGCTTATACCCCTTGTAGAATTAGTAGACATCCATCGTTCCAATGTCTTTATTCCTAAGATATCAAGTTTAAATTCCGGGTATAAACCCTTAAAGTTTATGGAATCCTTCAGAAAGGCTATTTCGAAAAAAATATCAATTTCTTCATCTGATAAAGAAAAAATGAAGTCTCTGAATTCATTCATTTCAATTATTTGCTGAGTACTGTCAGAAATTTTTATTTTTAGGGATGGAGATGTTAAGTATAATATGGAAAGAGGGATTGAGTTATTTTTTAAAGTACAATTAATTAAATCCGTTTTATCAATTTTCACATTATCAATAATAGAGAATAAGGTCAGCTGAAAAGGGTTAAATAATTTCAAAGTGTCTAAGGCTTTGAAGATATCACTTTCGGTCGCTTGCGATCTAATTAAAAATTGAATTCTTTCCGAATCTGTGTACCACAGGTTTTTTGAGAAAGTATCTGCATAGATCCTATCAAACCAAACAAGATCTTCAAACGTTTTTAATTTATTGAATAGCTTCAAAGTATAAAAGCTATAACGAACTAATGAATTTTGATTTTTTATAAAGATTGGGTTCCCATTTGGAACAATTAATACTTCAACAAACCTATGCCCATCTCTATTCTGATAAACTCGCGAACATGGATAACATGAGTTCTCGCTTATGAGATAATTTTTATTTTCAAAATTAATAAGATCAAAAACCTCGTTATCCTGATTTGTAAAACCAATAGGCGATTTGTTAAGGTGTAAATCTTTGATTTCTAATTTTTTTCCATTTAAAGAGTGATACTCAGAAAATGTATTCATCTCTTTATGGATTTTTTTCAAATCTATACCCAGGATATTCGAATAACAATTTTTGATTAGCTTTTTTTTCATTTCAAAAAGGTACAACGGTCTCGGCTTTGAGTAATCGGAACAACATTAACTTTTGACAGTACATATACCAAATTTAAAACTTCTATTTTTACTATTTCTTTTTCAATATGAAACTATCATCTATAATACCTCCATACTTTTTTTCAACCAATGTAAAGAATTCTGAAAGTTTTACGCCTTTATTAAAACAAATGGTATTTAAAGTATGTAAAGGTATATTATAACCGTCTTCTTCTATTATTTTTTCAATGACGTGATAGTTGACACCGTAAATTTTCCCGTACTCTCTCAAGGATTTTTCGCCCGAAAACCATTCGTGAGCCAGGTATTTACACACATACTTATCTATTCGAAATACCTTTTTTGATTTCTTGTCTGTAGTATTACCTTTTTGTAGGTTTTTGTCAGCCATAATAACAAAAGAAAGTATTATTGATCTCTTTTTTGAGAGCGAACACTCTCATTTTAATATTTTTTATTATATTTGTTTTAGATAAACATATATTTGTGATTCTTCTATAAAGAAAATATTAGAAGCAATTGCTTAGAATCTCGCCTTTGAAAACTGGTAATTTTTATGGAAACGAGATGATGAGTAGATTTGCTCACGACCCGGGCGTGGGCTCTCTTATCGTTTCCAAGGTATACCAGTACCCCAAAGGCGTTAAGTTGAGTTCCACGCCTATTTCTTTTGTTGTAACTCTTCTTCTCTATGGCAACGCTTTCTACAGTATTTTTTGGAGTTTTCGCATCTTAAAGCATAACGGGGCAGTTTTGTCCTGTTATTTTGGGGTAGTATGAAAGGAGGGAGGACGCTCTTTCCTTTCTTTAAAATACTACACTCATATCGCTACTACTACCTCTATACCTTTTCATTAATCTTAAAAGCACTACCAATGGAAAGTGAAGAGATCAAAAAACTGATAAACAGCCGGGAACCTATCGCCATCGTCAGGTATTTTGAATGGACTATTTTCTCTAAAAGTTACACTAATGTCAGGTATTCACTGTTACGTATAAACAGTGAATATAACGACATCGACGAAGTAGACATCCCTTTTGATACGGTTTTCTTTGTAATGTCAAAGCTGAACAGTTTTGAAAAAGTTTTTCACCGGGATGATGGGACAGTTTGGGAGCGTATGGCTTTCCGGGAAAAAGCAAAAGCACTCGTGCCAAGACCAAAGATCGTCAAACTGATAAATTCATGCCCATGAAATTATCCATACCGCAAATCATCGATAAAATAGTTAATCTTTTGGAAGTTCAGTATATCTATCTTTCAAAGGTGAAGATAAAAGGAGAGGAGAAACCATTTTTACTCATACTTTGGCGGGAAGGTAGTTCCGGGCTATCAAATGACCTGGCTCCGTTGGTACACCGGGTGTTTCAGGAACATACCGATGTTTTATTCCGAACCTATGCCCTGTCATTTGCCGAACGGCAACTACGGGAAGGCAACCTCTTTTTTATTGATGCCTGTAAACCGGAAAACCTTAAATACAGCATTCCCGGCCAACACCTTCCTACACTTACCGAGGGTATGGATATGCAAAAAGCGCTCGAAGTAGCCAAAGACCGTTTTCAGAAGGAATACACCAAAGCCGCCGACTTTAAAGAAGGCGCTTTATTCTATATTAAAAGGGAAAATTATGTACAAGCGGCTTTTATGCTGCACCAATCGATAGAGTTAACTTACCGTCTTACAGAATTGCTGGCCATTGGCAAAGAAAAGGTGTGTCATAGCATTGCCAATCACCAAAAGTATATCAAAGCATTTATCCCGGAACTGGGTGCATTATTCCGCCCGGAAGAAGAAACTGCACTTTTACAGCTATTGGACGATGCCTATAAAGGGGTGCGTTATGGTTCGGATTATCATATTACCCCGGAGCAAATAAACGAGATACATACAAAATCAGAAACACAATTGGCCATTGTCAAAGAACTATTCAACACCAAGTGGGAAGCCTGTAAAAAAGAAGCTGTTGAAAAGAAAAAGGAAAATCCAACTACACCCCTCAAAGATAACAACGAGATCAGGAAAAAAATCCAGAGACTGGCAGGAATGAAGTTGAAAAAACTATCCCCGAACTCGGATAAACTCTATTATAAAACAGACTTTCTGGTCAATGGTCCCGCAGATGTGCTTTATAATGCCGCTGGGATTATGAAGGTGTGTATCATTGCTTTGGAATATGCTGACGGCAAATTTTCTGACCTTATTCCCCAACCACATATCAATATACAAACGGCGTTGGAACACGCTTTACAGCTATTGCCTTTTGAGGAAATAGAGCGCCTGGAAGAGATTTTGGAAGAACATATCAGATTTTCAGGTGATTGTTAGCTATGCATAAAGATTGTTGCCATAAAAATTCTGATACGAATGTTAACCACTTAAAGACAACGGATTGGCTTCGGTTACCTTCTACTTGCTTTTTGTTTGGGATGATGGTCGGGGCGGTTATCATGGCGATTTTGGCTGTAATTTTTATTTGTTGATCTTTCCTTGTTTTTTGGTTCTCTATGGACCGGTTCCCGGCTTCTGTTTTTTTACAGAGGTCGGGATTTTTTTGGCATTACGGAGAGCCGTAAGATTTATTTTGAAAATGAATTTACATTGGCGAAGCGAAATGTGATATACAAAATAATGAATTGTTATATGAAAAAGTCATAAACTCTTATAACATGGGAGTATTTCAGAAATCGGGTTTGCTGTGGATTTGAAATAGTGAATTGCGTATATTTGAGTGTTGTAGGCAATTTGAAAAATGAACAGATTTCAAGATAAGAATATAGGAATATACCATTTCGATAATAAAATTATTGTCGAATGCCCAAAATGTAGAAAACGTGCTATTGTCACAAAAGATGAACCGAATAAATGGTTATCGCAACGGACTTTAAAATGCATGAATTGTTTCTATACGCAAAAGGGTCGAAAAATTTATTACCAAATAGAACTGAAAAGAAATTGTGTGGAATGTGGGAACGAAATAAATATAACTATCCCTAATGTAAATGAACAAAAAGAAACGATTATAGTAAAGTGTAAAAACTGTGGCGATACCCAAATACACAAACCGCGGAATATTGAACAGGTATGGAGATTCTTAAATATTGGTAAACCAACCGAGATGTATTTCGGACTTCCTCTATGGCTAACAGATAATTTTAAAGGCCATAATTTTTGGGCATTGAATTATGAGCATCTTACATACTTAAAAGAATATATTTCTGCTAGTTTAAGAGAAAGAAATGGACGAACTGGATGGACAATAGTGGAAAAATTACCCGATTGGATTAAATCTGCAAAGAACAGAGATAAACTCTTAAAAGTAATAGAAAAATTAGAACGTAAATAAAAACTGCTTACAGCAATGAATTATCTGCTCCCGATTAAACTAAAAATTATCTAGGAATTTTCAGCTTAATTTATACTCGCAAAGTTAGGTGCCCCACCTACTATAGCCGAAATCATTAGATGTAAGCCGAAAAACCCTCATAACTAAGATGACAAAAAACATTTTCATAAATATTTGGTTGTTTATTCTAGTCCTCATTTTAGTTTCTCTATCAATTTGGGGAGTATTTTATATTGAAAATATTGATTCAAAAATTTCTGTTCTTGGAATAGTTGCTGTAATAGTTGCAGCTTTCACTTCTGTGATGACTGTAAATATTAATAATAAAAAAACTCGCGAAAGAGAATATGAATTGCATCTCCTTAAAGAAAAGCAAAAAGTCTGTGAACATTTCTACAATGCGCTTTTTGAAATTTTTAAAAGCGTAAAAAACAATCGTGATGGACTTACGAAAAAAACACTTGAAGAAATGTCGCTTTTCAAAAAAGGGTTAATGAATTGGGGAAGTGAAGAGTTGATTAAAAAGTATCTTGAATACGAAGACAATCTTGATATTAATAAGGGCAATACTTTCGCTCTTTTAAACAATGCAAATATTTTTTTAAAAGAAATGCGGAAGGAACTCGGATTTAAGGATTCAAAGAAACTGAAATTAATGACTGTACTTTTGACAGCAGAAGCACGTGAAGAATTAGGCCAATAGACACATATAATAAAAAAAATGAGTGTACAGAAAATCATATTAGCAGTCCTAATATTAGGACTTTTCGGTTGTTCTAAAAAAGAGAAAGGGATAATCATAAATGGAAAAATTGATGGGGAGCATTCCGGAAAAGTTGAATATACAAGTCCCATTGAAGGCAAATGGTTTTACGGAGATAAAAAATCCATAACAGTTGACTCTGTAGGGGCATTTCAGGTAAAAATGGACGTTGAAAAACCATCATTTGTAACCATGTATGTTCCCGGAAAAGCTGGTGGTGTTTTGTTGGTCGAACCTGGGAAGGCTTACGACATTAAATTTGAACTGAAAACGAATCAAAAAAAGTTTCTTGTTATTTCTAAAGACAGTATTGCACAAAACTTTTATAATACGTTACCATCTCCGGATTTTTATATGATGGGCTTAAATGAATTTTATAATGACTCAATTCCTTTAGAAATATCCTCCAAAATGGATACTCTCAAAGAAAAGGAGATTTCCAGGTTCGGTGAATTATTGAAAAAAAATGAAATTTCAAAAGACTTCTATGAATTAGCAGTATTGGACCGAAAAGTATATTATTCCGCACTGGAAACCGGACTTGCTGCTATGCTTCTGCGAAAGCATCTTAACGAAAAAGATGAAAGAGCATTAGGAAAACTCAAGAACTTTTGGGACGAAAAAATCGGAATATCAAAACTAAATGGACCTGATATTGTCCGTTCCCCTTGGTTTTATCCTTTAGTATATAATTCGGTATGGTACGCCCGATACTTATCGGAAAAACCCGATCCGAAGGACATGGCAAAAATGTATGAAACAAGCAAAAGATTAAAATATAATATCGATGAACCCAAGAAATATCTTGCGGGAAAAGAACTTGAATATTATTTAGCTTCTTACATCTTCTTAGAAAGCTGGCAGACCAAAGACAACTCAAAGGAAATAATTGAAATGTATGAAAATTTCAAAAATGAATATCCCGATAGTCCTTATAATAAATACCTGGCTTCCTCGATACAACCTATTATTGATTTCCACAAAAAACTGGAAAATGCTCAACCGAATGGAGAGGTACGAATTGTTAAAGACTACGAAAACATTAACACATTCGATGAGTTAATAAAACAGCTGCATGGCAAAAAGGTTTTCGTGGATATATGGGGTACGTGGTGCGGCCCTTGCAAAAAGGAGTTTGAGCAGAAAGAAAGGTTGGAAGAATTATTGAAACCCAAAGACATTACAGTTCTTTATATATGCGAAGGAAGGAACAGTAAAGAAAAGGTGTGGAAGGAAATGATACAATTCTATGATTTGGAAGGGTTCCATATCCTCGCAAATAACACACTGGTTGCAAATATCATTGATAAATTCGGGAACAACGGTGCTTTCACCTACCCTCGATATTTATTAGTTGATGAAAATGGAAGGGTTGTTAATCAGCAAGCCAGTTATCCATCAAAAATCAGACAATTGGAGAAGGAAATAAATGAAGGTTTCCTGTATAAATAATAATTGACCGGGATCGATATTTAAAGTGAACACAAAATAAAGCCCCCTAATCTTTCCATAACTAATACTATTTTGCTTGGTGAAATTTTCCCTCTTCAATTATACTTTTTCTTTTTTTGACGCAAAAAATGACAGCTTTATAGGGCTTCTCAAAGGATTTGCGTCAAACGTAGGGATAAATTTCAACAGTTTTATGCGGGTTCCCAGCGTTTTTATCCCTATAAAAAATCACTTTTTCTACATTTTTCCGTGAAAAAATCCCCGGTTTTACTAGGCTGAGAGCATTTTTCCGTGAAAATGTAGAATTTTTATATTGATGTGGAAACCCTCATTAACTTTAATTTATTGTAATTCAGTGAATTATAATAATAAAAACTCCGTAACGTCGCTTTTGCGCGTTACCCTCTTGCTATTCCCCCTTAGATTCGCATTATTATTTATATAGAGATTTTTGTGATAATGTGGAAAGCCGTAAAATTTATTTCGATAATGAATTTATATTGGCGCAGCAAAATTTGATATACAAAATAATGAATGATATATAAAATGACGAATCAATGACAATTCTTCCGAAATCGAGTAAATGTTGATGTCTTGTAAAGTGTAGGCTCCTAAGTGGCTGAAATTGTTAATTGTGTATATTTGTGTGGTAGCTGCAACCTGAAAACAGAAACAACGAATGAACATAGAAGATAAAATTGAATGGAATGGTTGGATGCTATTGGTTGCAGTTCTCGCTCTCGTTTCATCTGTAATAATTCCTTTTGCTCAAAAGAAGTATGAAGAATATAGAGTAAAGAGAAATTTTCAATATTATCTTAAGAAACAGATTGGCTTGATATTGAATTTGCTTACGTCTGAAAAATTAGAATATCATAAGCCAAGTGTGAAAAATGAACCTAAAAAAGAGTTCCTGCTCATTCAAGACTTCATTGGAGAATTACAAAAGGACTTTAAGGAACACAAGAACACTGTTCAGCCTAGGGTTATTTTCATGCTATTAATGAACGTTCAAAAGTTATGTCACTTTGCTTTTCAGTTACGAAGAATAATATCGACAATTGACTTGCAAGGTATTACGGACAAAACACTCGAACATGGCAAAGAATTATCAAAGAAAGAACTGAACAAAATCTATGGCTTAATTCTCATTTGTGAGAGCTACATGAGCATTAGTCTATTCCATGACAAGTTCGATTCAATTAAATCAATCAAGCGAGACATTGAAAACGACATTTGGAAAGGACTTAAAGTTGAAAAGGACTTGTTAACCAATCAAAACAGACTTAATGAAGATTTACTGATTTTAAATGACAATGAGAACAGCCTTAAAGAACTGTCAGACATATTGCTCATTATCAATCAAGAGACGAAAAAATATTTTGACTACGACAAACTACAGAAGAAAAGAAATAAAGGCAGCAGCTAACATCGGCTATAGCAAATGCAGGCTGACCACTTAAAAATGAAGATATTACAACTAAATAAATTTACGGTAGGCGGACAAGAAAGCGGTTTCAATATCCCGCACTTGCCATAGCCAGGCACAAGCTAAAAAAACGGAATGACAGAAAATAACCAACTAACCATAAAATTCGGAGGAGACGGAAATATCAAAATAGATACCCTGACGGAATTTTTAGACAACTACAAACAACTTCTCTACTTAATCAATAATGAGTTAGGTTACAATCCTGCCGATATGATTATTGAAGTTTCCCCACCCGAAAACGGAAGTTTTAAAATTAAACTGAAGTCAAAATATAAAGATTTGATTTTAGAAAAAATGGGGGATTTAACCGTTGGAACTTTAGTTGGACTTCTGATTTTATTTGCAACAAACTCAACACAAAACAAAACGGAGGAAGAAATAAAAAAGATTTTGGAAGACAAACAAATCGTCGATAAAGAATTGCCAAAAGTAATTTATAATCTTTCCCAAGATTCAGGAGTAAATCAAAAAATTCAACAGACCTTTATCATCGTAAATAACGACGAGAACGTAAAGGATTTAAAAATAGAACGAGAAGAAAAAGAAATCATAAACATTAATCGAACAGAATTTTCAAAATTGATTGACCAAGCAACGACTTTAGAAATAGAAGAATTACCCGAATCGGACATCCTAACCGATGAAGCCACTTTAATAATAAAAACTATACATTTTGAGGGACACGCAAAATGGGCTTTTATTTTTAGAGGTTATCCAATAAAAGCATCTATCAAAGATGATGACTTTTTCGAGCGACTAAAAAATGAGGCTTTCAGAAAAGGAGATGCTCTAAAAGTAATTCTATCAAAAAAACGAAATTTTGATAAAGATTTACAAACCTATATTGTTGACCAAAATAGTTATGTGATTGAAAAAGTAACTGAACACATATCTAAATCGGACAATCAAAATAGATTAAAATTTGAATGAAAAGCCAGAGCCTAACATCGCCTACACGTCAGGTGGGCAAAAGGCGTACTTGGGAATAACCTCGGATACGTCCAACGGTAGTTCCTTTTTTGCTAACTTAATTGCGTAGAAACCTGCCCGCCATGTAGTCGTAAACCGTTAGGCAACATTTGAGAAAATGACCAAAAGAAAAAAAATAATTATTGGATTACTATTATTGGACTCATAGCTGTAAGTTTAATCATTTACTCTTGGTTTTATACCTACAATCGATTAGAATCACTACCATTTGATGAAAGAGGTACTTTTGGAGATATGTTTGGCTCTATTAATGCTTTGTATTCAGGTTTGGCATTCGCTGGAATAATATTCACAATTTTACTTCAAAAAAAAGAACTAAATTATCAAAGGGAAGAGCTTAGAGAAACAAGAAAAGAATTTGAGACACAAAACAAAACGTTAAAGCTTCAAAGATTTGAAAATACTTTTTTCAATCTTTTATCTCTACATCACCAAATTATAGATTCGATAGATTTAGATATAGAGAAAGAAAAAAGAGTTAAAAGTCCTTCTGTCAACACCGTGCGATTTTCATTAGATAATCCGACGGAATACGAACGAATTATAATAAAAGGAAGAGATATTTTTAAGCTAACATATGATGAGCTAAAAGAAAAGCTTGGAGATAAAAAAGCTATAGAAAGTATCAATATCGATTATATGGAGTTTTACGAATCTGTTCAAACTGACTTTGGGCACTACTTCAGAAATTTATATCGTATTATTAAGCTTGTAGATCAAACAGAATTTCATAGTCATTCGGAATTAGATGTTGATCCAAATGGCATAACCCGTATAGAACGTTTGGGTTATACTCAACCCAATTATAATACTCGTTACAAATATACATCAATAATAAGGGCACAATTATCTGATTACGAACTTTTGTGGCTATTTTATAATGGATTAAGTGAAAAAGGAAATGAAAAATTTAAGCCTTTAATTGAAAAATATTCCATCTTAAAGAATTTACCAAAAGACAAACTTAATAACCCAGAATTAACTGAAGAATATAAACCAAAAGCATATAATAACAATTGAAAACCGTACCCTAATGACTATAAAGTAATTGCTTGTTCTCGCCTATTCTGAAAATTCTACAGAAGTTTTCAGATTGATGTGTTTGTATAGTTAGATACTAATTCTAACGACTACTTATTATTGAAACCGATGTACAACATTTTAACAAAATATGACCTCCGAAACTATTAACAGCCTATTTCCATCAACAATTTCTCTAATTGTTACTTCTTTATTCGGACTATTAGTAGGAATATTGGTTGAAAAATTTAAAAACAGATTACGAATCATAACCTATGAGATTTACACCCAAAACCTTAAACCGGATTTATCCCCTAGCTTAGCTGGAAAAATACAAATAACTTTAGACAATAGAGTAATACATTCATTAAGGACTATATATTTTAAGTTTGAAAACAAAAGCAACGTTGATTTAGAAAATGTTGCAATAAAGTTTAGTATAGGTCCAGGTGCTTTTATTCAAAGTGGTGAAGGATATTTAAGTAATGACTCGTCCTGGCTGAAATGGACAGAAAGCCATAATACTTTCTTTGAAAATGTTCTTGCAGAGTATACTAATTTACCAGTAGATGAAAGTGGAAAAAAGAACATTTCGGATGAATTAAAAAATAGAATCAATCACATATATAGCACTCAAGAATTTTTAGTTCCTGTTTTTAATAGAAATGAAAGTGCTCACTTTAATTTTCTTCTTGAAGACCCATTAGACGGTAGTTTAGCTAATTTATTGCCTTCTATTGTACATAAATCAGTCAAGTTAGAAAGGAAAATAGATGATGACAAAGCTGCCAAACAAAATTTATGGACAGCAGTATCTATCGGAACAATAATCGTAATAATCGTTCTTTCATTAATGATTTATTCTAATCCACCACAAACGATTCTGATAATTGTTGCTGGAATTGTCGGATTTTCTTATTCAATTATCGGTTATTTGATTTTAGGAATTTATAAAAGAATTAGAGCGTTTTTTAAGTAAAAAATGTTGTACAACAATGATCATAGTTACATAGTTGGTTGGAGAGACCTACAAGTTTTTCTTCACAAAGATTTCCAAAAAGAATGGAAAAGCAAATAGCTGGAATCTCAAAAATGGTACAACCAAAAATAAATCCATACCTTTACCAAGTAAAGACACCCAACCCCACCCAACAAAAATGCTCTTTCCCATACCCGGTGTACAAATAGGTGAACACAAAAACGATTAACACTGTAACGAGTTGATATACAGTCGGTATCGAAGATGAAAATTCTTCCAGTCACGCTTTACTAATAATGCTTATTGGTTTAATGAAACCTTTGACTGTACTTCTTGTGTCTGACCGTTTAATCTAGTAGCCAACTGCTCCATATCCTCATGTATTTTAGTTTCCAATACCCTGGCATAAATCTGCGTAGTAGAAAGTTTGGTATGGCCTAATAGTTTGGATACCGTTTCTATGGGCACACCGTTGGAAAGCGTTACCGTTGTGGCAAAAGTATGCCGGGCAGCGTGAAAAGAAATGTGCTTATCAATACCGCATAGTTCCATAATTTCCTTTAAATAGCTGTTGGTCTTTGGGTTGGAATAGACAGGTAAAAGTTTATCACCCTTTCCGGAAACGGTATCATATTTTTTCAGGATTTCAAGGGCTTTATCCAAAAGAGGGATTTTAACGGGAGTCTGGCTCTTTTGTCGTTGTGTGGATATCCAATGCTTGCCGTCTATTCCCCTAACAATATGGCGGTCGCTTAATGCCTCTACGTCCACATAAGAAAGCCCTGTATAACAGCAAAAGACGAAAATATCCCGTACCAGGCAATGGCCTTGTTTTTTGAGGATAATAGATTCGAGTTTTTCGAGTTCCGAAGCATTCAGATATACCCGCTCATACCGATCGTATTTTAGCTTATAGCGTATAAAAGGGTCTTTGACTATCCATTCCATTTTTAGGGCCAGGTTGATTAATTTTTTTAATCGTTCCAGATGTTTCATCGCCCCGTTATTGTTTAATGGCTGATGCTCATTAATAGGGGAGGTGGTGCGTAAAAAATACTCGAAATCCGCAATAAAACGGTACGATAATTCCTGAAGGTAAACATCATCCGATCGCATCATTTTCTGCAAAAACAGTTTAATATACCGTTCCGTAGTATAATAATTCTTCATGGTTGAAGGGGCCAAAACCATTTTCATTCTGGTATTGTGATAATGTATTAATTCCACCAAAGTATGGTAGTCGTCGTCTTCCCCGACAAACAAATTTTTGATAGCCCGCGCCGTTACTAGCTTTCGCGAAGATTTTAATTGTTGGTAACAATCGTATAAATCTGCTTGGGTAGCGTCCAGATAAGCGTTTAACGCCCTGGATTCGGGGCTTCGCGAAGTCAAGCGCCCGGATTTGGTGTCCCAGGAGGTCACCGCACAGGTAACCGAAATAGACCGTTTTAAACTGATCTCTGCCCGTTTTCCATTGACGGTAACACGGGCATAAATGGGGATCAATCCGTTCTTCTTTTTCTTGGCCTTATTCGGCCAGAATAAAATGTTGAAAGTGTTGGAAGTCCGCATAAACTCTCGTTTTAAGTGAAACATCGATTTGCAAAACGAAAGTCAAATCGCAACGAAAGTCATTTGCTATTACCCGGTAAGGTAATAAAAATTTCGGTCTCAAAACAGGTAACCGAATAGGTAACTTTTTATTTGCTTAAAAAAGAAACCGTATGAATTCGGCAAAAATTTATTTTACTGAAAATCACACGGTTAACCATTTTTTGATATTAAAAAATATCTGCTTTGTCGGGGTGACTGGACTCGAACCAGCGACCACACGCACCCCATGCGTGTACGCTACCAACTGCGCCACACCCCGATTGCCCTGTGGCTTTTGATAGGGGAGAACACTTGTGCTTTCCCGAATTCTGCGCGAATATACAGAAAAATTATAAAGTGGAAAATATAAATGATAAACAAAAATCAACGCCTGTGTTTACTGTATTGATTATGTGTCTATTCCTGAAAAAACAACTGGAAAACGGGCGTTCTTTTAAGAAAAACGCCCGCTATGGTGAAGCTTATTTTTGATTTCGCTCCTTAAAGGCTTCGAATTCGGACTTGGTTTCCCTTTTCGGCCAGTAATTGTTTTCCGTATTAACATCGGCGGTTTCCTCTTTGGGGTCTACTATTATCTGGCTTAACTCTTTGTCCGTAGCAATGACTTTTGAAACTTCGGTATCATTTTTTCGCCATAATTCCACAGGGTATTTCACGGTTTCTTTACTACCATCGGTATAGCTGTACTCGACAATGAGGGGCATGAGCATTTCTCCCGGTTTTTCAAAGGTTACTTCATAAAAATAGTTAGGTTGTTTTAATTTTGAGCGTTCCTCCGGGGTAAAATTGTCGAGGATATACTCGTTCAGCGGAGTGGAATGTTCCAGGAGAGAACCGTTTTTAAGTGCTTCGGTATAATTTTCCGCACCCTCTTCCGCAAAAAATACAAACGGAACGGTATCCGGAATGTTCCGGGCGGCCATGATCTCTTTAACCTTATCATTGGGTTGAGGAGACACAAAGAATTTTTTTACTTCCTTAACTCCTATGTCTACATGGTCTGTGGTGTAGAACCAGCCTCTCCAGAACCAGTCGAGTTCCACACCGGAGGCGTCCTCCATCGTACGGAAAAAATCTTCCGGGTTGGGGTGCTTGAACATCCAGCGCTGTGCATAGGTTTTGAAAGCATAGTCGAATAACTCGGGCCCCATGATGGTTTCCCGGAGTATGGTAAGTCCGGCTGCCGGTTTACCGTAAGCATTATTACCCAGTTGATAAACGTTTTCCGGGTTGCTCATAATGGGGGCGATATAATCCTGGTTGCCTTTCATATACGTGACCATGGATGACGGTTTCCCTCTTCTGGAAGGATAATTTTCCATAAAATCCTGCTCGGTAAGATATTGCAGGAAGGTGTTAAGTCCTTCGTCCATCCATCCCCATTGGCGTTCGTCGGAATTGACGATCATAGGGAAAAAATTATGGCCTATTTCGTGGATAATAACACTGATCATCCCGTATTTTACCCTGTCGGAATAGGTGCCGTCCTCGTCCGGGCGACCATAATTCCAGCAGATCATGGGGTATTCCATGCCCTGGTTTTTGGCGTGTACGGAAATAGCCTTGGGATAGGGATAGTCAAACGTATGACCGGAATATGATTTCAGGGTATGGGCCACAACCCTGGTGGAATATTCTTCCCACAACGGGTTGCCTTCCTTGGGATACAGCGATTCGGCCATAACAGTCCGGTCTCCCATTTTTACCGCCATGGCATCGTATATGAATTTA
The DNA here is from genome assembly GCF_021183825.1 of Sinomicrobium kalidii. Classification (GTDB taxonomy): domain Bacteria; phylum Bacteroidota; class Bacteroidia; order Flavobacteriales; family Flavobacteriaceae; genus Sinomicrobium; species Sinomicrobium kalidii. Next base: position 5,005,747 of record NZ_CP089211.1, read on the forward strand.
CGCGAAGTGGCAAAGGCAAAATCACGTACACTTTCGGCTTTGAACTCCCAGGTGTTTTTCCTGTTGGAAAAGGATTTCTCTTTAGCCTCGGCTTCTTCCTGCGTAACGATAACAACGGGTTCGTCAAAAGATTCTGTAGCTTTCTCATACCGTTTCATCATCGTTCTGGTAAATACGTCCTTACGGTTTTGAAGTTCTCCCGTAGCCTCCAGCATGTGATCTGCGGGGACGGTAATGTTCACCTCGTAATTTCCGAAGGGAAGGGCAAATTCACCACTGCCCCAGAACTGGTAATTTTGCCAGCCCTCATGATCGTTATATACGGCCATTCTCGGGAAGAACTGGGCTATGACATAAGTATTGTTACCGTCTTTCGGGAAATGTTCGTAACCACTCCGCGCCCTGTTTGTTACGTGATTGTTAACATTATACCACCATTTGATGGAAAAAGAGATCTTTTCTCCCGGTTGCAGGGGTTCCGGAATATCAATACGCATCATGGTATAGTTGATGGTGTAGGGTAGGGGATTCCCTTTACGGTCTTTTACATATTCAATATTAAAGCCGCCGTCAAAAGGTTCTTTCAGGTATTTGTCGACAAACCTTTCCGGGCTCTCGGCGGGTGCAAATTTTTCATTGTTTTTATCCAGGGCAGGGGAGTTTTTGGAACGGATATTCTGGTCGAGCTGCACCCACAGGTATTCCAGTTTATCCGGCGAATTGTTGGTGTAGGTAATGGTTTCTTCGCCGTATAGTTTCTGGTTTTTGTCGTCGAGTTCTATATCCATCTTGTAATCTGCCTGTTGCTGGTAATAGGCAGGTCCGGGTGCTCCCGAAGCTGTGCGGAACATGTTGGGGGAGGTAAATTCCTGGTACATCTGGCGGAATTTGTTGGTGTTGACATGTCCTTGTTGTTCCGTGGGTTCTTCCTGTGCGTATGCCCCGGTGAGTAAAGCCAGCGCCAGGAAAAGGAAGAAGCGTGTTTTTATTGAATTCATGTCTGAGTTATGTTAGTAAATGATACAGTGTTGCAAATTAGTTATTTTTTGGAAAAGCCTTGTCACTTTTGCTTGAAATTTACCGTACAGCGGTCTTTATCTTTGAGCAGCAGAAAGCTTTTTTTGATATTCTCTGTCCGGATATGTACAATATTTTGCTGTTCCGGATAGGTTTCATATAAGAGCTTGTTTTCGATCTCAATAGAAGCGGGGAGCGGGGTATCCGGAATTTCGAGGTAGGATACGATCATTCCTTCCTTGAATTCTTTCCCGACAAACCGGAATTTTTTGACCTTTCCGTTTACCTTTATAATAAATTTATCGGAATAATACTTTTCCAGGTAGGTATCTGCATCCGGGGTTTCTTTGGCCGTAGCCAGTCTGGATCGTATACCATACCGTTGATCTATGGTTTTTTCAAGATCGTCTACAAAGATCCTGGAAACGATCTGTATGGCGTGTTCTTCTGTATTGTACCGGACATTTGTTGTACTCACGTAGAACTTATGTGCATTTACAAAAGCAAATAACGGAAAAAGCAGGGCAAAAGCGAATATTTTTTTTAAGGGATACATAAATTCAAGTACTAAGTAAAAAGGTAAAAGAAAGCTAATCCTTCGGAATAGTGACAGGATTGTTTATCGCTGTGTACCGGGTGGCCTGAACTTTTAAAAATTGTAACAGTGCCGCCTGATCATCGGTTTTTATGATCCTGTTGTATTCCTGCTGTACGGAACAAAAGTATAAAAAATCGTATATCTTTTCCCGGGCGATCCCGGCAGAAAGGAAAAACCGGTCTCCAAAGCTTTTGCGTACCTTTTCCAGTTTTGCCTTTTTCCTTTCCTGTTTAAGGCGGTTTTTAAGTTTTTTGGTACGTCCGGTAATTCCGTTTATTATGAAATCTGTTTTTAAGCCAATATTAGGGCTTATACTGGTTTTATCAATTACGATAGACTTATCAGTCGAAGTATACAATTTCCTTTCTGCCTGCGTACGCGGAATAACATGGGTGTTGGGAAGCCCCAGGCTCATGGCGTTGACAGTATCCGTTTTGGCGTCCCGGAGGTCTGAGTCCAGGTTCCCGGTAAGGTTTTTCAGGATGACTTCGTCCAGTTCGGTCACCTGTTCTTCCAGATCGACAATAAGTGCAGAGCCGTTCAGGTTGGCTTCGGCAATGACAATTTCCCTGTCTCGGAACTGTACGGCAGAAAACAGCAGGGTATCCCCGGGAGTTGCCGGGATGGAAAAATGGCCCTTGTTGTCGGTAATAGTGGCTGTATTTGAAGTCTTGTTAATGACGTGTATTCCCTCACGATCCGGATCTTTACTTTTTACTATGCCCGTAACCTGGATTTGTGCATATAGGCTGCATAAGGGAAGGGGCAGTAAAAAGAAGAAAATGGCCAGTTTTTTTCTGCTGTCCGGATTTTTTTTGTGGTGTGTCTTATCATATCGCATTCCCGGAGTTTAGTGTTTTAATGGGGCAAGGGCATTCACTTTTATATATTGTTCTGCCATGACCTTTAGCGTATCGGTCAGGGATATGAGGTCATTGCTGTTCTTCAGGCGGTCGTAGTTTTCCTGTTCGGCGCAATAGAACAGGAAATCGTATATTTTGTCCTCGGGTATTCCCAGGGAAGTAAAAGTGTGGGATTTAAGCGCTTCGCGTATTTCCTCGGTCTTTGCTGCATCTTTCTCCAGTTGCACGCGTTTTTTCAATTTTTTGGTCCGTCCGGTTATAGCGTTTATGATGGGGATTATGGGGATCAACCCACCTCCTGAGGTTGCTTCAATTAACTTTCTTTGGGTTTTTGAAGGAAGGACCTTCATGGCATTGGGCAATCCGAGGTTTACAGCGTCAACACTGTCCGTTTTTATTTTGTGTAGGTCTGTAGTCAGGTTCCCGGTAAGATTTTTTAACACCACTTCGTCCAGTTGGGTTACCTGTTCCCGAAGCTGTACGATGAAAGGATGGGCATTCAACATTTCAGTAGTGACCACGACTTCTTCCTTACGGAACTGTACGGCCGAAAACAGCAGGGTATCTCCTTCCTGTACCCGGATATTAAAATAACCTTTGGCATCTGTTATTGTAGCCGATTCGGAAGTTTTATTAATGACATGTATACCCGATACATCCGAAAAGCGGTTTTCGACTTTTCCCTGTAAATCAGTCTGGGCACGAAGGCCGTAAAAGGAAAAGGAGAGAAAGCATAGAAGGAGCCTGTTTTTTCTTGTGTTGTGCAAGTCACCGGGTTATACGTTATGATAGCTTTACGGTGTGTTACCGGGAAACGGCAGGACGCGGGGAGCGCCTGTAAGGATCATATATTCCTTTTTTTGTGGTTTTAAAAAAGGGGAGAAGCTATTCTTCATTAAGGGTTTTGCGGTAATTTTCACTTTGCCGGACCAGGAACTCAATGAGTTCAAATTCATTGTTTTTTCGCAACAATGATTGACGCGGGATTTTCATATCACAGTAATAAAGAAAATCGTCTATCTTGTCCTGTGGTATTTTGAGGTCTATGACAAAAAACTCGTCATCATATACCTGGCGGAGTACTTCACTTACCTTGAGTTGCTTTTTCGGCGTTTCCTGTTCCTTGTTGGAAAGGAAAAGGGCTTTGAAAATATTCACGAAATTGATTCCGTGCCGTAATCTGTGTTCAGGTGTGGCCATGTTCGGAACTTCGGTAGAGTAGTCTTCTTCATAGCTGAATTCCTTGAATTCCTCTCCTTTGAGTTCGAGGAATTTTGCCCTGTTTTCCGGGGTTACCACGACCTCTTCCAATTCGGTCACTTTTTCATTGACCTCTACTACAAGACGGTTGTTATTCAGTATGCTGTCGGTAACCTCTACGGTTTTTAACTGGTAATTTACCGCAGAAAACACAAGCTTGTCGCCAGATTTTACGCTTATTTCAAACTCGCCGTTATCGTTAGTGGTTGTTGCATTTTCCGTTGTGATGTTTATGACATTCTGATTAGATACATAGGTATTCCTGTACAACACCTGCCCCCTGAGGATAATCCTGTCATCGCTTTGCGAATATGTGATGAATGTGCAGAGAAAGGTCAGAATAAATACTATTTTTCGCATCGGGTCTTTTTTGGTTCCTATGTTAGTTGCGTACAGGTTTCAGAAAAGAAAAGCGGGGCCTTCCTTCTCATGGGGGTTGGGTTTACCGTGGGTAAAGAAAACACAAGATTACCGGAAAAAAAACTGTACGGCAATTAAAGTTTTGTTAAATACAATATTTAAATTTACAAAAAATCTGATTAAGGAATTACGCGAAAAACGACTTCATGAAGCGACTTATTATTGCCAGTACATCTACGGTGCACGGCGGTACGTACCTGTCTTATATCTCATCCCGGCTTGAACTGTTTTTTTCCGAAACGGACCAAATCCTCTTCATACCTTACGCCAGGCCGGGGGGAATAACTCATGATGAATATACCGAAATAGCCCGGAAGGGCCTTGCCCGTACCGGTAAAAAAGTAATTGGCATTCATACCTTTGCAGACCCCGTAAAAGCCGTTCGTGAAGCCCGGGCGGTGTTTACCGGGGGAGGAAATACTTTTTTGCTGGTTACGCAACTCTACAAAACAGGGGTAATGGAACCGTTGCGGGAGGCGGTATGGAACGGTACCCGGTATTTCGGCACGAGTGCGGGGGCTAACATTACGGGCTTAACCATGCAAACGACCAACGATATGCCCATTATTTATCCGCCGAGTTTTAAAACCCTGGGATTGGTTCCGTTTAATATCAACCCGCATTACCAGGACGCGGATACGAGCAGCAAACATATGGGGGAAACCCGTGAAACACGGATCGGGGAGTTTCATAAAATAAATACCCAGCCCGTTGTTGGCCTCCGGGAAGGCAGTTGGTTGGATGTGGAAGGAGATAACATTACACTGGAAGGTGAATTGGCTGCCCGGATCTTCGAACAGGGAAAATCACCTTACGAACTGGAAAGCGGAAGTAACATCAGTTTCTGGCCCTCAGTGTGAAAATATCTTTAACCCGATAATAGAGGCGATAAGGGTAGTGATAAAAAATAACCTCCAGAAGTCGGCCGGTTCCTTAAAAAAGACGATCCCCATCAATACGGTACCCACGGCCCCTATACCGGTCCAGACGGCATAGGCTGTGCCTATGGGCAATACCTGTGTGGCACGGTAAAGCAGGTACATGCTTAGCGACAATGACAGGAAAAAGCCCACGATCCACAAATAGGATGTTGTGCCTGCGGTTTCTTTGGCCTTTCCCAGGCAGAATGTAAAACCCACTTCGAAAAAGCCCGCGATGACAAGGATTAACCAGTGCATTTTTTAGATCAGGTCAGGTTATTTATTCTTCTTTTTCAGCGATTTTCACCTCGAAGATCTTGTCCCAGTTTTTCCCGGTAATGAAAAAGGTGTCATTTCCGGGGTGATAAGCAATACCATTCAGGACGTCGAGGTTTTTGTTCTGGGTTACTTTTTCCTTGAGCCCTCTGAAATCAATAACGCCTTCGATGGCACCGGTTTTCGGGTTTATGATCATTACGCCGTCTTTTTGCCAGGTATTGGCGTATATTTTACCCTTGGCGTATTCGAGCTCGTTAGCCCGGGAAAAGACCGAAGTATTGGTTACGGTTTCTATATGGTCTTTTTCTTCGAGGGTTTCGGGGTCGAGCATCCATATTTTTTCGGTGCCGTCACTTTTGTAAATATGTGTGCCGTCGTTACACAATCCCCAGCCCTCTTTACTGTTGCCATAGGGGAAATCCTTTATTTTGTTAAAGTCCATGTCATAGACAAAACCGGTATTGGCCCTCCAGGTCAGCTGGTAGATTTTATCGTTTAGAATGGTCAGCCCCTCGCCAAAGTGTTCGGCACTCAGCTCCTTTTTCCTGAGCACTTTTCCGGTCCTGTAGTCCACTTTCCTCAAGGTAGATTCGCCCCGTCTGCCGGTACTTTCATATAAGGTGTCTTTGTAAAATTCGAGCCCTTGCGTAAAGGCATTATCATCGTGCGGATAGGTGTTGATAATGGTGTACGTATATATTTCCGGGGCTTTTTCGGCAAGAATGGTTATCGGTTTGGAGATTTTTTCGGATTGCCCCTCGTAATAAACAGTAGCTTCAAGGGTTTGATGCCCGAGATGAATACCTTTCAGATTGATATCATTCCCCTCGGTTTGTAACCTTATTCCGTCAATACTATAGGTCACGGAATCTATTTCCAGTTTTTTCCTGTTGGTGATACCTGCCTTCAGGGTTTGGTTGTACTGTACCTTTTCCTGTCCTTTCCCTAACGTTATGGAAAATCGTTTGGAGGAAGCCTTATCACCATTACAGGCCATAAAAAAGACGAGAAATATGTTGGCAGTTAACCACTTAAGCATTTTCATACATATTAAATTAAGAGATAGCAATTTATTCAATAAAATTAAGATGGGAAACCTTTGGGAAAATATAAAAAAAACATACCTTTGCACCCGGCAAGTCCTACACGACCAGCTCCTGCAGAATCCCCCAGGGCGGGAACGCAGCAAGGGTATGTGGTCGTAGCGGTGCGATGTAGGTAGCTTGCCTTTTTTTGTACCCTGAACTTTCCCGGATCATGTCCAAGAATTTGGAAATCAGGATTAAAGGTTGTGATTTTTTTGCTTGTTTTGGTTTTGCCACGGATACACGAATGTTTTTTGGGTTGAATGTTGCAAGTGAGGTTGTATTTTGGTTAGTTAAGCATCACGCATCAACTCAGTAACTCATTAATCTGTAACAAAAAGGAACTATTTCATAAATGGCAGGTCTCATCTCTTAATGTCCTGCTGTCTTACACCCGAAGCCCGACAACATCCGTAGCTTTTAGGATTGATACGAAATCTGGCTTCAGCCCCGATCGTAAAGTTTCAATCGCCGACAAATCAATATGCTATTATATTTTTCGGGAAGAAGGCCTGTTTTAATTTGAAAAAAATTATCTTCGTTTGCTGATTAAATAACGAGATAATCTATGTCGAAAGTAGTCTTAATTACCGGCGGGTCTTCGGGGATCGGTAAGTGTATGGGCGAGTTCCTTACAGGCAGGGGGTACAGGGTTTACGGCACCAGCAGGAATCCCGATAAGGTAAGCGGATCGGTTTTCCCTCTTCTGAAGATGGACGTGCGGGACAAGGCTACGGTAGAGGAGGCTGTTAACAGTATTATCACTATCGAATCACGCCTCGACGTACTTATCAATAATGCGGGGGTCGGGATCACCGGGCCGTTGGAAGAAATCCCGGATGACGAGTTGCTGAATAATTTCGAAACCAATGTCTTCGGCCCGATGCGGGTAATAAAATCGGTTCTCCCGCATATGCGAGAACAAAAAGATGGTCTTATAATCAACATTACCTCTATTGCGGGATATATGGGATTGCCGTACCGCGGCGTGTACTCTGCTTCCAAGGGGGCACTGGAACTCATCACGGAAACATTGAGCATGGAAGTAAAAGGATTCGGTATACGTGCCGTCAATGTAGCCCCGGGCGATTTTGCCACGAATATTGCTGCCGGAAGATATCACGCCCCGTTAAAGGAGGTATCCCCGTACAGAGAGACTTACGGAAAAGCACTGAAGATGATGGATGAACACGTAGAGGCGGGCAGCGACCCGGAACAGATGGCCCGGGCAGTGTATGCCATTATCAACAGTAAATCCCCGAAAATACATTACAGGGTGGGGGCATTCGCGCAAAAGTTTTCCATTGTGCTGAAGCGTACCCTGCCGGATAAAGTTTATGAAAGATTATTGATGAACCATTATAAGTTGTAGTTTTGTAGTCCTTAGTACCATATCCGGTTTTTTACGGAATACACACCACTTGATCTGAAAAAATACAATAACCAATATATTAAAAGTTAAAAGAATGAAATTTTTTATAGACACGGCCAACCTGGACCAGATTAAAGAAGCACAGGCACTCGGTGTTCTTGACGGGGTAACGACCAATCCCTCATTAATGGCGAAAGAGGGGATTACCGGAAGGAACAATATTCTCAAACATTATGTAGATATCTGTAACATTGTGGACGGGGATGTTTCTGCCGAGGTGATCGCCACCGATTTCGACGGTATTGTCAAGGAAGGGGAGGAACTGGCGGAACTGCACGATCAAATCGTGGTAAAGGTGCCCATGATCAAGGACGGGGTCAAGGCCATTAAATATTTTACCGATAAGGGTATACGTACCAACTGTACGCTGGTATTTTCGCCCGGGCAAGCGCTCCTGGCGGCAAAAGCCGGAGCGGCCTATGTTTCTCCCTTTATCGGCAGGCTTGATGATATTTCGACAGACGGGTTGAACCTCATTGCCGAGATCCGTCAGATTTATGATAATTACGGTTTTTCTACGGAAATCCTCGCAGCATCTATCCGGCATACCATGCACGTTATTGAGTGCGCCAAGATCGGGGCAGATGTAATGACCGGACCGTTGTCGTCCATCACAGGGTTGTTAAAACATCCGTTGACCGATATAGGACTTGAAAAATTCCTCGCGGATTACAAGAAGGGAAATTCCTGATCCCGGTTTTAAAAAAAACAATAACCTTGGAGCAAGCTCGCGAGGCATAAATCGAAAAATCCCAAAAAAACATTTCGACGCAAACCTCGAAGCATTTTAAACCTCACTTAGTGAGTAAAAGTTGTCTCAAAATCACTTCTTCTTCTGATGCTTGCGGATTTTTCGCAATATTCAGATTGATTTTGAGGCAATTTTTTTTATGGGGACCAGTTGTGATCCGTGTTTTGTTTAAGGATCGGGGAGAATGAGATAACCGAAACGCTACCGGGGAAGGGTGTTGAGTGTTTCCAGAAATTCGGGGGAGTTGATGTAAGTAAAGGCATTTACAATACGGTCGTTTTTATCTACGACAATCACCTTGTTCAGGTTATTCACTATAAGCCCCCTGCTAACAGTATCCCTTTTCTGTGAGAGGTATTGCCGGTTGCGGCGCAAACCGTTTAATGTTATGGTCTCTGTCCATGCATTATAGTCCTCGTTGAGGCATATGCCCACAAATTTTACGGCCGGGTATTGACTTTCCAGGTCAAGTACATGTTTGTTGATATACCTGGAATGCCCTTTCTGGAAAAATGTCCAGAAATAGATCACGGTATTGTGGTCGCGACATACTTTGGCCAGGTCGGTATGTTTACCCTGAGTATCGATCAGCTGCAGCGGAGGGATGCCGGAACCTTCCTGCAATTTTTGAATGCTGGTGTAGAGCGATTCCACTTCATCCCGGTATTTGTTGTCGCTGTTGAGTTCCCTGAATTTTTCTATGAAACGCGTGTTGTTCGCCGTATCCTGGTCGTTCAGGTAATAAGTATAGGCAGTATTCCAGAAGAGGTAGTCTTTTAATCCTTTTTCGCGTACCTTGTTGTTGATAAGGTCCAGCTTGTGCAGGTAGTAGTGTGCGGATTTTTCAATAAAATCACCCTCGTGAGCACACTCTTTTACACACTTCACATAAGCCAGGCTGTTGAAGTGGTACATCATAAAATCAAAATAAGGCTTGTAAAAGCGGAGTTCCTCGTTGTTATAGTCTATGGTTTTGCGGAATGCAAAAAAATCCCCGGGCATGTCAAGCAGGTTTTTCCGGTCTATGCCCTTTAGTCTTTTGTGCATGTACGGATAAAATTCCCTGGATTTGTAACTGGGGTAATTGATAGCTGCGCGGGCCACATTTTTTGCCGGTTCCGACAGGCGTTGATTAACGATGAGATGTTCGTATTGTTCCATTTTCATGGCCCGGAGCGAATCAATTTTCCTGCCGAATTCTTCCGGCTCAAGACGGTAATAGCTGTAAACCAGTTTTTCTTCGTCCTCGTCCAGGAGAAACATCTCTATGAGGAAATTGTTTTTTTCTGCCCCACGGCCCGAAAAAACGAGTGATTCGTCAAAATTCAGGGTGTTTACCCGGGCCAGGATGCTGTCCTTGCCCTGGATAAAAATGTATTGATGTTCGCGGAAATGTTTGAATTTGAATAAATCGCCTTCCCTGTCTTCCAGGTTCAGTTTAAATAAAAAGCGGTTATCGCTGTTCAACAATACAGTATCTACCGGTTCGTCGTCCTTAAACAAAACAACGCTGCTATCCCGTGGATTTATGATCTCGCCCCCGAAATAGGCGATAGTATTTTCTGAATTATTACAGCCAATAAAAGGTAATACTAAAAATGCTATTAGCAAATTCCTCATACAATCCGGTTAAACGTATAGTACTGAGCACTATACTTTATATAACAGCAAAGCTAACAAACCTGGGGGTGTACCTGTGTTAATGCCGAGTTAAAAAATGTACTTAAAAGGTGGCGTACACGCTTTATAATAGTTTGTGTTTTGTTACTTTTGCATCGACTTAACGAAATTCAAAAATAAAATAAATGTTAACAGTATCAAATCTTTCTGTTCAATTTGGCAAACGGGTTTTGTTCGACGATGTAAATATCACCTTTACACAGGGGAATTGTTACGGGATCATCGGGGCTAACGGAGCAGGAAAATCGACCTTTTTGAAAATTCTCTCCGGAAAAACGGACCCCACTTCCGGACACATACAGCTCGAATCCGGAAAGCGGATGTCCGTGCTGGAGCAGGATCACTATGCCTATGACGAATATCCGGTGCTGGAGACCGTAATAAGGGGCAACCAACCCTTATTCGCCATAAAAAAGGAGATGGATGATATCTATGCCAAGGAAGATTTCAGTGATGCCGATGGTGAAAGGGTGGGAGAACTGCAGGTGCAGTTTGAAGAAATGAACGGATGGAATGCAGACAGCGACGCTGCGGCATTATTGTCCAACCTGGGAATACAGGAAGAGTTTCACTATACCCCAATGGCTGATATGGACGGAAAGCTGAAGGTAAGGGTGCTTCTGGCACAGGCGCTGTTCGGCAACCCGGACGTGCTGATCATGGACGAGCCTACCAACGACCTCGATTTCGAAACCATAAGCTGGCTGGAGAACTTCCTGGCCAATTATGATAATACGGTAATTGTGGTTTCGCACGACCGTCACTTCCTCGATGCCGTATGTACGCATATTTCGGATATAGATTTCGGGAAGATCACCCACTTTTCGGGCAATTATACTTTCTGGTACGAAAGTAGCCAGCTGGCTGCCCGGCAAAGAGCCCAGCAGAATAAAAAAGCTGAAGACAAGGCCAAAGAACTGCAGGAGTTTATCCAGCGTTTCAGTGCCAATGTGGCCAAATCCAAGCAGGCCACTTCACGGAAAAAAATGCTGGAAAAACTCAAGGTAGACGATATTAAACCTTCCAGCAGGCGATATCCGGCCATTATTTTTGAACGGGAAAGGGAAGCCGGTGACCAGATACTCAACGTAGAACACCTTTCAGCCACTCTCGACGGGGAGGTACTGTTTAAAAATGTGGATATTAACCTGGCCAAAGGCGATAAGGTTACCGTGATTTCGAGAGATTCCCGTGCAACAACGGCTTTCTACGAGATCATTAACGGGAAACAGGAAGCAGCTGCCGGAAAATATCAATGGGGGGTAACAACTTCCCAGTCCTATTTACCCGTAGACAATGCCGAATATTTTGATAACGACCTTACCCTGGTAGACTGGTTGCGGCAATGGGCCAAGACTGAAGAAGAGCGGGAAGAAGTGTATGTACGCGGTTTCCTCGGGAAAATGTTGTTTAGCGGGGAAGAAGCCCTCAAAACGGGGAGAGTGCTCTCCGGGGGAGAAAAAGTGCGTTGCATGCTCAGCAGGATGATGATGCTCAGGGCAAACGTGCTTATGCTCGACGAACCTACAAACCACCTTGACCTGGAAAGTATTACCGCTTTTAACAATTCGCTGAAGAACTTCAAGGGAACCATCCTGTTCACTACACACGACCACGAATTTGCACAGACCGTGGCCAACAGGATCATAGAACTGACGCCTAACGGGGCAATAGACAGGTACCTGAGCTTTGATGAATATATGGGCGATACTTCCATTAAGGAACAGCGGGAGACGATGTACAAAGTATAATATTCAGATCACTTTTTAACAACACGGAATACAAATGCTCATCGGGGCAATCGTATTCCGTGTTTTTTATACCCTGCTTTTTAATTCGGCAGCCTGTCCTTTCCAGTCGTCGCGTTTTATTCTTCCGGGGAAGAACTGTATGAGCTCGGTAACCTGGGTCATGTCTTCTTCCGAAAAATTACTGATCTGCTCAAAGGTGAAAATGCCGATACTGTTTAATTTCTCTTCAATAAAAGGGCCGATACCGTTTATTTTTTTCAGGTCGTCCCGGACCGTATGATCGGCCCGGCCGATACGGTCAAAGTCGAGCGGACTGTCATCGGGAGCATAGAGTGCGCCCCTGCGGTCTCTTGTTTTCCTGGCCTTGATATTGGAGTTAATGTTGCTGAAAGTGCTGTTCGCATGTTTGTTGACACTTTCCTGTAAAGCCTCTTTTTCCGAAAGACAGTTCCTGAGCTGATTGCTGTATTTTTTGGAAAAATGACTTCGCGCAAAAAAATATCCTATGAGAAAGGACCCCAGGCATATTAAAAACAATACGACGTATTCTATGGCGGCTACCGGTGCTAACTGTTCCATGATGTTTTATTCGTATTTGGGTTAATTGACTTTGATCTCAATCCTGCGGTTCTGGCGACGTCCCTCCAGAGAGGCGTTGGTTGCAATGGGTTCGTGCGGCCCTTTTGAAAAGGCTTTTAACTTTTCTTCGGGAATTCCTGTGCTGACCAGGTATTTCATTACGTTTTTAGCACGCTGCATGCCTATCCATTCGTTGGCTTCAACTGGTCCGACATTGTCTGTATGTCCGGTGATCACCACTTTTTTTTCAGGATATTTATCGAGATAATTTTTTAATTCTTCGGCATAGGCCCTCAGGGTATTATCGGGCTTGAACTTTTCCGATGCAAAATTGGAGTATAGTATTTTATTGGACAGCCCTTTTTCGATGAGCGCATTCCTGTCTTCCGTAATGTCGCGGTATTGCATTTCTATACCACCGTTATACCGCCCTTCTTTGTCAAAATCAAAATCTTTCCGGGCCGATTGTGTTACCATGCGGTCCGGGTTTATTCCGTAGGCCGTAAACCTTTCTTTCAGTTTTTCGGCCCTGGCACTGCCGAGAGTGCTTTCTTCCTCGTCGTTGTAAAGTCCGGTGATCACAAGTTCTTTGTCCTGGTTTTCATTGAGAAAGTCAAAGAGCAGTTCTTCTATATTTACGGATGTTTCCTCTATAGCCACGGTATCGGCCCCGGAACTGATGGAAAAGTCATTAAATTGTTCTAGGGCAAATTCACTTCCGTATGTTTCATGAGTTGGAACGGTATCTGTCTGAGCGGGGGGAGCTACGGTTTTCTCCACAGGATTCGCCGCACATAAATTCTTTATATGGCAAGTGTATATCCATATTCCGAAAATGAACCAGATCAAAAAGAATACAAAGGCGATTAGAAAATTTTTCATCCCTGGACAACGTTAATTTTTGTTAAAAATATAAATTTCCTACAAATGAAACAACCCTGGTATTCTGAAATTTAAGATTGTTGCTGTCTTTTTGTTACAATATAAAATCAGTTTGTTACAAAATTTTGGGAATATTCTTGTCGGGATAAATAATTTTTCATTTAAATTTGCACCAGAATCAAAGTGAAATGAACCGTATAGTTTTACATCATTACCATTTTTACACTTGCACTCAGGCGAGGTGATAGAGGTATGCATGTAATTCTTTAACCCATTATAAGCCCGTTTGAGTGTATCAAACGGGCTTTTTTTATTTCCGGCCGAGCTTCCGGAGTGCACAAAATGAAAAAATGATTTTGAAATATCCTTAACCGGAAAACAACAAAAGACAAAATGAACAAATTAAAAATTGCCATCCAGAAAAGCGGACGTCTCAATGAAGATTCCCTGAAAATACTGAAGGACTGCGGGATTTCCATAAACAACGGAAATGACCAGTTAATGGCCGAGGCCTCCGATTTTCCGATGGAGGTCCTCTTCCTCAGGAACTCCGATATACCGCAATACCTCAAAGACGGCGTGGTAGACGCGGCTATTGTGGGGGACAACCTGCTCGTAGAAAAGGGAAAAGGCATACGCGCCGTGGAAAAACTCGGTTTTTCCAAATGCAGGGTATCCATTGCAGTGCCGAAAACTTTTGAATATACATCGGTAAAAGACCTGGCCGGAATGCAGATAGCAACCTCTTACCCCAATACGGTAAATGACTTTCTGGAATCCAAAGGGATCAGCGCAGACCTGCACCAGATCTCCGGTTCGGTGGAAATAGCACCCAACATCGGGCTTGCCGATGCTATCGTGGATATCGTATCGAGCGGAAGCACCTTGTTTAAGAACAACCTGAAGGAAGCGGAGATCATTCTGAAAAGTGAGGCCGTACTCGCCGTTTCCCCGAAAATATCGGAAGAAAGCAACGCCATACTTCAAAAGTTCCGGTTCAGGATACAATCGGTACTGAAAGCGCGGAATTCACGCTATATCCTCATGAATGTTCCCAATAACAAAATAGATGCCGTGGGTAAAATACTCCCGGTATTAAAAAGCCTTACAGTGATGCCGCTGGCCGAAGAAGGATGGAGTAGCGTACACTCGGTAATCGATAAGAACACGTTCTGGGAAGTAATTGACGAACTCAAGGCCGTAGGCGCCGAGGGGATTTTAGTGTGTCCCATTGAAAAAATGGTACTTTAAATGTTTTTCGGAGAAATTTGGCAAAAGGGACGGAATGACAAAACGCGGGTTCGGGGTTTGAGTTGATGCCGGATGAATTCGGTATATGAGATCATCGGCGCAATGGTAAAAAACTTTAACTTTAATCAGGAGATAAATAAATGACCTATGAATAAAATATATAACCCGGTACGGGAGGAATGGCCGGAATTACTTAAAAGGCCTACGCAGACCATAAATGACATAGAAGCTATGGTGCAGGAAATATTCAGGGAGATACAGGATAAGGGCGACAGGGCGGTTGCCAAATATACCTCGTTGTTTGACGGTGTATCCCTTTCTGAAGTGGCCGTAACACCTTCTGAAATAGCAGAGGCGGAAACCCAGGTTTCGGAAGAGCTCAAACAGGCCATACAACTGGCTAAAACCAATATTGAAAAATTTCACAGTGCGCAAAAAACCAATAAGGTTACGGTAACAACTACCGAAGGGATTGCGTGCTGGCAGGAAAGAAAAGCCATCCAGAAGGTTGGACTGTACATTCCCGGAGGCACGGCACCGCTGTTTTCCAGCGTTTTGATGCTGGCCGTACCTGCAGGGATAGCGGGGTGTAATGAAATTGTACTTTGCACTCCGCCCGATAAACAGGGAAAAGTAAATCCGGCGATTCTGTACACGGCAAATTTGTGTGGGGTAACCACAATCCTGAAAGTAGGAGGGATCCAGGCCATTGCAGGAATGACCTTCGGTACCGAAAATATTCCGCAGGTATATAAAATATTCGGTCCCGGAAACCAGTATGTGACGGTGGCCAAGCAACTGGCCACACAATATGGTGTAGCCATAGACATGCCGGCAGGTCCGTCCGAACTGCTGGTGGTTGCAGATAACAGTGCCAACGCCGCTTTCGTAGCTTCCGATCTGTTGTCACAGGCCGAGCACGGTACGGATAGCCAGGTGATCCTCGTTTCCACATCAAGAGAACTGATAGACCAGGTAGAGTTGGAAATAGAGCAGCAAATAGAAGAACTGCCCAGGAAAAAAATAGCAGAAGCCGCCATAGAGAACTCCAGGCTCATTTTTGTGGAAAAAGAAAGTGAAGCGCTGGACCTTATCAATACATACGGCCCCGAACACCTTATTATCTGTATGGAAAACGAAGATTTTTATGTCAACGGCATCATTAACGCGGGATCGGTGTTTATAGGTAACTATACCCCGGAAAGTGCAGGGGACTATGCATCCGGAACCAATCACACCCTGCCTACCAACGGATACTCCCGAAATTACAGCGGCGTTAACCTGGACAGCTTTACAAAATCGGTGACCTTTCAGAAAATATCGGAGATCGGCATGCAGAATATCGGAAGGGCCATTGAAGTGATGGCCGAAGCAGAAGGGCTGCAGGCACATAAAAATGCGGTAACCCTGCGATTGCGAAACATTAAAAAATAAATGCCCCGGACGAAGACCGCAGAAAAACGACAAATGAAAACAATACCATTCGATATAAACAGACTGGTCCGCCCGAATGTGGCCAGGTTGAAACCTTATTCCTCCGCAAGGGACGAGTTTAAGGATTTTGATGCGGACATGGTTTTTATAGATGCCAATGAGAACCCTTTTGAAAATGGCGTCAACCGCTATCCCGATCCGCAGCAACTGAAACTTAAAGAAGTCCTGGCCCGACAACACAATTTAGAGGTAGCGCATATTCTGCTCGGAAACGGCAGCGATGAAGTACTCGACCTGATTTTCCGTGCTTTTTGCGAGCCGTTGCAGGATAATGTGCTGACACTGCCTCCCACTTATGGAATGTACAAGGTGCTGGCAGGCATCAACAACGTGGAAAACCGCGAAGTGCTGCTATCGGAGGATTTTCAGCCGAGGGTCCGGGAAACCCTGGAAAAGGCGGATAACAATTCCAAAATCATTTTTCTGTGTTCTCCGAACAATCCCACGGGAAATTCCCTTTCGGAAGAAAGTGTAAAAGCCCTGTTGGAAAATTTTGCGGGACTGGTTGTTATTGATGAAGCCTATATTGATTTTTCCGATAAGAAAAGCTGGCTGTCCCGGTTGAACACCTATCCCAATCTGGTGGTCACACAAACCTTGTCCAAGGCCTACGGACTGGCCGGAATACGGTTGGGGATATGTTATGCTTCCCCGCAGATCATT
Organism: Sinomicrobium kalidii; assembly: GCF_021183825.1. Taxonomy (GTDB): domain Bacteria; phylum Bacteroidota; class Bacteroidia; order Flavobacteriales; family Flavobacteriaceae; genus Sinomicrobium; species Sinomicrobium kalidii. Next base: position 5,022,672 of record NZ_CP089211.1, read on the forward strand.
ACCGTATTGAACAAGATCAAACCGCCTTATAATATTAATGAGCTCACGCAAAAAAGGGCCTTGCAACGATTAATGGAAAAGGATAAAATTACTCGTGAAATATCCAGTATAAAAGATCAAAAGAACCGATTATTTCAATCATTACTTGAGGTTGATTGTGTAAAGGAAATTCATCCCTCCGATGCCAATTTTATCCTGGCCAGAGTAGATGATGCCAATAAGCGGTATAACCAGCTGGTGGAAAAAGGGATTGTGGTGAGAAACCGTACTACCCAGCCGCTTTGTGAGAATTGCCTGCGGTTCACTGTCGGCACCCCGGAAGAAAACGACAGATTAATAGAAAACCTGAAATCCCTTTGAAAAGCACAACCGCACATCCCGAGGGAGGTCGGGGGAAGTCCATGGGAGGCCCGGTTATATAGAAAATAGCAGACCTTATTATATATCTTGAAAAGCAAAAAATAAAATATGCAAAAAGTACTATTCATAGACAGGGACGGCACTTTAATTCGTGAACCTGAAGACGAGCAGATCGATGCATTCGAAAAACTGGAATTTTATCCGCGGATGTTCAGCTGGCTCGCAAAAATTGCCCGTGAACTGGATTTTGAACTCGTAATGATAACTAACCAGGACGGACTGGGAACAGATGCCTTTCCGGAAGAGACCTTCTGGCCGGTACAGAATTTTATTCTGAAAAGCCTGGAAAATGAAGGGATTACCTTTGATGAGATTTTTATAGACCGGACCTTCCCCGAAGAGAATTCGCCCAACCGTAAACCGGGGACGGGAATGCTTACCAAATATTTTTCGGAGGGCTACGATATGAAAAATTCCTTTGTCATAGGAGACCGTCTCACAGACGTGGAACTGGCCAAAAATCTGGGGGCACAAGGTATTTTTATAAATAACCACACCAATCTCGGCACGGGGGAAGTAAATGCCGAACAGGAAGAATTGAGAGCCTGTATTGCCCTGGAAACCACAGACTGGAAGGAGATTTACGAATTCCTGAAATTACAGCGCCGTACAGCGTCCCTTACCAGAAAAACCAATGAGACCGACATAGCAATATCCATTAACCTGGACGGTACCGGGAAAAGTGATATATACACGGGAATCCCGTTTTTTGATCACATGCTGGACCAGCTGGCCCGTCACGGGCAAATGGACCTGGCCATAAAAGTAAAAGGTGATCTGGAAGTGGACGAACACCACACGATCGAAGATACGGCCATTGCTTTAGGGGAAACATTTAACCGGGCACTGGGGAATAAACTGGGGATAGAACGCTATGGTTTTTGCCTTCCCATGGACGACAGTCTGGCACAGGTAGCCATCGATTTCGGGGGGAGGAACTGGCTGGTCTGGGAAACCGAGTTCAAACGTGAAATGATAGGAAAAATGCCCACCGAAATGTTCTACCATTTTTTTAAGTCCTTTACAGACGGAGCCAGGGCCAATTTGAACGTAAAAGCTGACGGAGTGAATGAACATCACAAGATAGAAGCCATTTTCAAGGCTTTTGCGAAGGCAATAAAGATGGCTGTAAAACGCGATGCCGAAAAAATGGTGCTGCCATCAACAAAAGGAATCATCTGAAGTTAGAAATACAAAGGCGGAAGTACGAAGCCGGGAACTAAACTGAGCTTCGTACTTCTGACTTCTAAATACCAGCCCTGAGCGAAGTCGAAGGGTCGTACTTATGAACATAGTTATTATAGATTACGGAGCCGGAAACATACAAAGTATCCGTTTTGCCATAGAGCGGCTGGGCTATGAAGCCGTTTTAACCGACGACGCGGAGACGATCCGGCGGGCAGATAAAGTGATATTTCCGGGAGTAGGAGAAGCCGGAAGTGCCATGAGAAAACTATGCGCCACAGGGATTGACAGCATCATTCCCGATCTGAAGCAGCCCGTATTGGGAATTTGCCTGGGTATGCAACTGATGTGTAAATCTTCGGAAGAAGGAGAAACCCGGGGGCTGGGAATATTTGATGTGGATATTGTCCGGTTTTCCGGTAAGGTCAAAGTACCGCAAATAGGCTGGAACCAGATATCCGGTTTAAAGTCACCTTTATTTGAAGGGATAGCGGAAAATGAGTTCATGTACCTCGTGCACAGTTTTTATGCACCCGAATGTGAAGAAGCCATAGCCCTGACCCGGTATGAGGTGGAATACGCCTCCGCATTGCAAAAGGACAATTTTTACGGGGTACAGTTTCACCCTGAAAAAAGCAGCGCTGCGGGCGCCGGGATTTTAAATAATTTTCTAAAAATATAACCCCGGTAGGGTCGCACGGTTGTGCGGCCCTCGCTTGGTTTCCCGTATTTGAAAATATACGGTTCAAAAATTAATAGACAACATATGAGAATCATCCCCGCCATAGATATCATAGAAGGCAAATGCGTCCGCCTTTCCAAAGGCGATTACAACACCAAGAAAATATATAACGAAAACCCGCTGGAAGTGGCCAGGCAGTTCGAGGCCCACGGTATAGAATACCTGCACCTGGTAGACCTGGACGGCGCAAAAAGCAGTCATATTGTAAATCACCGTGTACTGGAACAGATAGCCTCCAAAACCGGGTTAAAGATCGATTTTGGCGGCGGACTGAAATCTGATGAAGATTTGCGGATTGCTTTTGAAAGCGGTGCGCGGCAGGTTACCGGAGGAAGCATAGCCGTAAAAGACAGGGAAATTTTTCAGAGCTGGATAGAAAAGTACGGCCCTGAAAAAATTATCCTCGGAGCAGATGTTCTGCCGGGCGATACCGGTGAAAAAATTGCCGTAAGCGGCTGGCAGGAAAATTCAAGTATTGATTTAATTCCATTTGTTCAGGAGTATAAAAATCAAGGTATTGAATATGTTATATGTACCGATATCAGTAAGGACGGCATGCTAAAAGGTCCCGCCCTGGAATTGTATAAAAAAATGCTGGAAAATATCGACGGTATAAAGCTCATAGCATCCGGGGGGATCTCTGCATTCGGGGAATTGCCACTACTGGAAGAAGCGGGCTGTGAAGGCACTATTATCGGTAAGGCGATCTATGAAGGAAAAATACGTTTAAAAGAGCTGGAAAAGTATTTGTCGTAAAGGTGTCGATTAGATAATTTGACAATGTATGCAGACCGTTTTCCAACTGTATTTGACACAGTGAATAATCAATAAAAGAGCACAATGTTAACCAAAAGAATAATACCTTGCCTGGATATCAAGAACGGCAGAACCGTAAAGGGAGTTAATTTCTCAGACCTCAGGGATGCCGGAGACCCGGTGGAATTGGCCGGGTTATATGCAAAGGAAGGTGCGGACGAACTGGTTTTCCTGGATATTTCAGCTACGGAGGAAAAGCGGAAAACCCTTGCCGACCTGGTACGCCACGTGGCGGAAAAAGTCGATATTCCCTTTACTGTTGGCGGTGGGATTTCTTCGGTGGAAGACGTAGGCGTACTGTTGCACAATGGCGCAGACAAGGTTTCGGTCAATTCTTCCGCGGTTAAGAATCCGCAGCTAATCGACCAGCTGGCCGGTAAATTCGGTAGTCAATGTGTAGTGGTCGCCATAGATGCGAAACAGGTCGACGGAGAATGGCTGGTGCACCTTGTTGGAGGAAAAGTCCCCACGGACATTCGGCTTTACGATTGGGTAAAAGAAGTGGAGCAGCGGGGGGCAGGGGAAATACTGTTCACCTCAATGGACCATGACGGCACAAAAAGCGGCTTTGCCAACGAAGCCCTGGCAAAAATATCCGACATGGTAAATATCCCCGTGATCGCCTCGGGCGGGGCCGGTAATATGCAGCACTTTGCCGACACTTTCACGAAAGGAAAGGCAGATGCGGCACTGGCAGCAAGTGTTTTTCATTTTAAGGAAATGGAGATCAAAGACCTGAAGACATTCCTGAAAGAACAGGGGATAGCGGTCAGGATATAACTCGGATTACGCTGGCAAAACCGAAGAATACAATTTCAGATGTTAAGCAGGAAATCGTAAACATGCAAACAATACTATCATGAATATAGATTTTAATAAAGATAACGGACTCGTTCCGGCCATTGTCCAGGACGTGGAAACGAAGACCGTCCTCATGCTGGGGTATATGAACGAGGAAGCCTATCAAAAGACTGTGGAAAGCGGAAAGGTAACCTTTTACAGCAGAAGTAAACAACGCCTGTGGACCAAAGGGGAAGAAAGCGGTAACTTCCTGTACCTGGAAGACATAAAAGTAGATTGTGACCGGGATACCCTCCTGGTCAAGGCTAAGCCGGAAGGACCTACCTGCCATACCGGGACCGATACCTGCTGGAATGAAGATAATATTTCCGGTTTCGGGTTTCTTTCGGTGCTGGAAGGTGTTATCCGGGACAGAAAGGAAAATAATTCTTCCGAAAGTTATGTGTCTTCACTGTTTTCCAAAGGGATGAACAAAATAGCGCAAAAGGTGGGGGAAGAAGCCGTAGAAGTGGTCATAGAAGCCAAGGATAACCGGGACGACCTGTTCCTCAACGAAAGTGCAGACCTGTTGTTTCACTATCTTATTCTTTTACAGGCAAAGGGATATACGCTCGCAGATGTAGAGAAAATTCTCAGGGATCGGCATAAAAAGTAAGTGTTTTTTGCTATCTTTAAGGAAAACATTAATACATGTGTTATGAAAAAATTTACATTGTCGCTGGGAGCTGTAGTACTAATGTCCGTACTTATTTTTTCGTGTAATACCACGCCCAAGGCAGACCCGGTTACCGCACTGACTTCCAACACCTGGATGCTGGAAACCTTAAAAGGTGAGAAGGTAGACTCTACCGGTTACGCCAGGGGATTACCCTATCTGGAATTTGATGCCGGAGAAATGCATGTTTCCGGATTTGCCGGTTGCAACAGGGTCATGGGAGGTTTTACCCTGGAGGAAAAGACGGGAATAAGCCTCAATGAATTGGCCTCTACCAAGATGGCCTGTGCCGGGGTTAAAGGAGAAACGGAATTTTTAGCCGCACTGGGAACAGTGACCGGTTTCAAGGCAGGAGAAAAAAGCCTGAAGTTAATGACCGGAGATACCGAAGTGATGACCTTTACGCCTCAAAAGGAGGAATAAGTACTTTTCATCGAGCGGTATATGAAGAAGAAAACAAGGAAAAGAAAACGCAGGAAGGGACTGGGGTCTGTTCCCGGTACGCTGACCTATACGGGCAGTAAGCCCGAACAGGAATTCGGTATTGAGGTTATTGATTATTCCCGGGAAAGCTGTGATCACACATTTTATAATAACGTACAGGAAGTTTTCGGGTATGCCGATGCCGGAAATGTAAGCTGGATCAATGTTAACGGTCTGCATCATGTGGAAGCCATCGAAGCACTCGGGAAACACTACCGGTGGCACCCCCTGGTCCTCGAAGATGTCGTAGATACCTACCAAAGGCCCAAAATCGACGAATTTGACGATTATATATTTGTGGTCTTCAAGATGTTGTATTATGAAGAAAACCACCCGGTCACGGAACACCTGAGCCTCATTATAGGAAAAGATTATGTGGTCACTTTCCAGGAGTCCCGTACTGATGTGTTTGACGACCTGCGAAAGCGAATTCTCGAAAACCGGGGCCTGGTACGCGGAGAAAAGGCAGATTACCTGCTTTTCATTCTTCTGGATGCCGTTGTCGACCATTATTTTCTGGTCATAGAAACACTGGGAGACAAGATCGAAGACCTTGAGGACGCACTTTTCGAAGACTATACTGACGATATTTCCAGGGAAATACTAAAGCTGAAAAAGGAAATATTGCGGGTAAAACGGTCTATATTCCCTACCAGGGAAATTGTGAGTCGCCTGGAAAAATCGGATTCGGAGATGATCCGGCCACATATCAAGAACTATTATCGCGACCTGTACGACCATGCTATTCAGGTGGTGGAATACATTGAAGGATATCGCGAAATGATCCTCAGTCTCATGGAAATGTATATGGGTACCATAAGCAACAAGATGAACAATGTCATGAAAGTGCTTACGGTGATAGCTACCATATTCATTCCGCTTACCTTTATTGCGGGAATTTACGGGATGAATTTCGATTACATGCCCGAATTGCACGGAAAATACAGCTATTTTATCCTTCTCGGAGTGATGTTGCTCATATTTATCGGCATGCTCCTTTATTTCAGAAGAAAAAAATGGCTGTAATACCCGGTTGCCTAAACCGCCATACTTACGTCCAGTAGCTGAATACGGTCTTTAATGGTTTCTATAACCATGTTCATCATCCTTTTGTTGAGGGCCGAGGAATTTTCGATATAAGCCAGGTATTCCTCTACCGTAAACTGGCCGATGATCATACCTTTCAGTGAATTCCGGAATTTAATGTCCTTTTGAATGGCATTTTCAATATACTCCATCCGCTTTTCCAGGGTAAGGGTATAAAAGACCCCTTTGTGTTTGTTGGCATAGTTCTTAAAAGCTGCCACCAACAAGTCCCTTTGTAGTTTAATGACAGGACGAATGGTCACGTTCTGAAAACGTTCGTCACTGCTCATTTCTTCATAAACCAATGCGTTTGGGATTTCCGGACGAATACGGAGCAAGTCCTTTGTTCTGGTGTCCATAACAGAAGTTTTCTTAAAGGTACTTTATATATAGTGGTAAAACGGGCGCCAACCCGCATAGTTGTTAACTATTTTATAAACAATCGCCGGTTCGTGAAGGAGACTAAGCGGCTATTTTGATAAATTTAAGACAGGATGCTTTTATTTTAACAAAACAGTTGTATTTTTATGAGGTGCATTGTGTATTTTTGATGTTGATAATTAGTGGGTTGTATAAAAATGCAGGAGGCATCGGACAATTTATACAGTTAGGCATAAAATTTGCAGAACCTGGGCTATGAGATATCTTCCGTCATTATTCATAATTTTAGGATTTGCCGCCCATTTGGGTGCCCAGGAGGAATTGCCTAAAAAGTCCATACAGATACGGGCAGAAAACAGTACGTTGCCCGATCCGAACACTTCAGAGAACAATTCGTCCATATTCAATTCCCCGGACTTCCTGCCTTCGCCGAACACGAATCTCAATAAAAACAATACAAACTCTTCTTTTGACCTTTCCACTTCGGAAAACAGTAACTTCATGGAACAGGAGCAGTTTCTGAATCCCGGAAAGAAATACGAAAAGCGATTGAACAGGAAAAACGGGGAAGGGGAAGACCGCGGAGGGAACTATAAAACCACCGGGTACCTGGGAGATTTCAAAACCAGGTCAAAACATGTAAAGATCGTTTGCCGTGACCATGAATATGTAGACGGCGACCGGGTGAGGGTGTACCTGAATGACAGTATAGTGCTGTATGATGTTGTGCTCGAAGGCGGTTACAAAGGGTTTGACCTGCCGCTTCAAAAAGGTTTTAACAAGATCGACTTTCAGGCACTTAACCAGGGGACGTCAGGCCCGAACACGGCAGAACTCCGGGTATACGGAGACAAGGGAGAGCTGCTCTCCGCCAACGAATGGCTGCTCAACACCGGGGGGAAGGCCACGATGGTTATTGTAAAGGAAGATGATGAATAAGATTATTATATTTCTTTCTGAAACCCCATCACATCCAGTACCTTACCGAATTTTTCCCCTACGTTCTTAAAGCGTGCACACCGGGTATAACCACATTTTTTGAATAGTGCAATGCTGCCCTCGTTGTCCCCGGTAATAATTCCGAGAAGGTTTTTGAGACCATTTTGTCTTGCCTTTTGTTCCAGGTAGTCCAGCGCTGTTTTGCCGATGCCCTTTTTATTGAATTCCGGTTTCAGGTAGATGGTAACTTCGGCAGTACGGTTATAGGCCTGTCTTTTTTTGTACGGGGTGAGAAAACAGTAGCCTGCGAGATCACCATCTGCATAAATAAGATATGATGCATAGCGGGGGTGACCGGTGTAAATGAACTCCTTAAGTTCATCCGTTTGAACAGGTTCCGTATGAAAAGTTGCGGTGGAATTTTTAATATACCAGTCGTAAATTTCTTTTACTTTATGTAAATGTTTTTCCTGGAGTTCTTCGAATGTAATATTCATTTTGTGCCGAATAAGGTTAACAACCCCCAAATATAAGAACAGGATCAGTTTTCAAACGAAACGAATACTTCCTTTTATTGGTTTCGGGTTGTGGTTTTCCATGTCATGGGCTTTGTTTTACCATAATGGGGTCCACAAAGCAGGCGCAAAGGTACATAGAGCGCCGTATGGAAATTAACAGAATGGCTCAGAAAAATTATTCGCGTATCGGCGGGCAAACAGACTTTCGGTCCGTTACAAACCTCCGGACTACAAGTCCGGAGTAATTTAGTTGGGCTTATCGGGATGCTTTTCCTTCTTTATTAAAGAATGTTCCGTTTCCGGATGAGATCACCTGAAATATATAATAAACAGCGGGAGCGGTTTCCCATGCTGTTTTATATCGTGGAGTACCGAATCTACGCGCTGTATGCTATTTCGGGGTTATGTTGCGGAAACAAAAATATCGATCTCGGCATTGTCCCAGTCATTGCTGCGGGAATCGTAGATTTCAAAATCGTATGTACAGGCCCGTTTCATGTCCGATTCCCAGATGTCTTTCCAGGCATAGGCAATACAGTCGGGCATTTTTCCTTTGGCTGTTATCTTGTTATAATCCTGTGCGGGAATCCCGATACTGTCCAGACCTTCCGGTACCGGTGTCCCCGGGGTTACCTTACATCCGATAAAATAGGAAAAGGGTGCGGTGTGATCTCCTTCATAACCGAAATAAACAGCATAGATTTCGTCCGAAAGCCTGCCCGGGATCTTCTCCGGAATGCCTTCCTGTTGAAATTTTTGCCATAAGGCGCCGCAATCAATGCCCGATTGCCCGTTTTTATTGGTTGTCTTTCTGGGCAGTTTAATTCCGATCAATCTGAATTCGGGGAGTCTGATCGTGCTCATGTATTTGTTTTTTATAATTCCCTGTTCAATTCGCTGCGTGATAGGTGAGGAGTACCACTCCCGACGAGGAGGCCCTGGTGGTGTCCAGTTTTAGCCGGATCTTTTCATTAATGTCCTTGAAAAGCGGTTTCCCTTTCCCCAGGATCACGGGGTGAACGGCCAGGCGGAACACATCTACCAACCCTGAATTGACAAGGGAAGTAATGAGACTTCCTCCCCCGTAAAGCCAGATATCTCCTTTGATCTCCCGTTTCAGGCCCGATACTTTTTTCTCGATGTCCGAACTGATGAAAACGGCGTCCGTATCATCGCCCTTTATTGTAGTGGAAAATACAAATTTTTGTTTGCTGTGCAATAGTGCATAGGCTTCCCTGAGTTTTGCGCCTGCATTTTCGCCCGGGCGGTAATTTCCCCATGCTTCATAACTCTTTCTGCCGTAAAAAACAGCGTCCACTCCTTCGAGAATTTCAAAAAGAATATCGCCGAAATCGGTTTTGTCATCTTTTACGAGCCAGTCTATTTCCCCGTCAGGGCCTTCTATAAAACCATCGAGGGTTACGGCAAGGTCCAATATTATTTTTCCCATATCACAATTTTTCGTTATGGTTTTTTGTAGTGCTCCAGTGTACTCTTATACCGTTAATATTGTTTTTCTTTGACGAAACACCGGGCAATACGGAAAAACCGTTCTTTTCATAGAATCCGATGGGCGACCTGTATTTTTCGCCGTTTTCCTTCAATTCCTCACTGTTGTCCACAACCCACCCGTTCAGTTCGCTGTTCCGCTCCTTGGCGAGTGTGAGTAAACGGGACCCCAATCCCTTGCCTTGCTGATCGGGATTCAGGAGCATGGCAAAACACCTTTCTTCATCACGGACAAAATCGATAAGCCATCCTTTTACGGAACCGTTTTCATCCAGGAGTAACAGGTGGCGCTTGTCTGCAAGCGAGTCGAGGTAGTCTTCAAAGGCTTTTACATCTGCGAGCGAGAGGTCTTTGGGATATTCCCGGTTCCAGAGGTCAAGGATTTCCTGTTTCTGTCTTTGGGTCAAAGCCTTTTTTTCTGCAAATTCCATATTGTTTCCTGTTGTAGAGATCTTTATCCGTCTTTTGACAATATAATTCCTTTTTTTATAGTGTCCAATTATTTTTTCCTTTCTGAAGCGGGAACTAAAAACAAGGACCCCGTGCCGGGGGTAAAATCAATTAGTGCCGTAGACTTTACGAGGTTCACTCCTGGCCGGGAAGCTGCGATTCGTCCATATACGCTATTTCCCATTGATGTCCGTCCAGGTCGGCAAAGCTGTGCTGGTACATCCAGCCGTGGTCCTGCGGGTCGGCATAGATATGTCCGCCGAGCGACTTTGCCTTGTTTACCATCTCTTGAATTTCGTCTTTGGATGCGGCATCGAGGGCGATCAACACTTCGGTGGCCTTTTTTGCATCGCAGATTTCCTTCTGGGTAAATGTGCGGAAATAATCTTCGGTGAGCAACATGGCATATATGCTGTCGCTGATTACCATACAGCCGGCCTTGTCATCAGTAAATTGCGGATTGAATGAAAATCCGAGTCCTTTGAAAAATTCCATAGACCTGTTTAAGTCTTTTACAGGCAGATTGACAAAAATTTTTGAAGCCATTTTTTCGGGTTTTAAGGGTTATACAGTTACAAAAGTGTGATTATTAGATATTAAAGTCTTTTACATTTGTTGAGAAGTCGCAATTTTATTTATTGGCAAAGAAAATCCTGCTCAGTTGAGTAGGGGTGATCCCGAGGTATGCGGCGATCTGGTATTTTTTAAGGCGTTTCACCAGTTGCGGGTATTTTTCCAGGAACTGGTCATACCTGATCTTCGCGGTATCATACCGATACGAAATTTCGTAGGGCTCTTTGTCGATAACCCAGTGCGTTTCCATGTAGCGGATGTAAAAACCGGCTATATCCCGGTATTTTTCCACCAGTTTTTTAAACGCGCCGAAATCGTATTCCAGTACCACGGCATCTTCCAGTACCGCGACGGTAAACTCACTTTCGGATTGTGTAAGGGTGGCGGGTATTGATCCGGCTATTCTTCCTTCGGGGAAAAAGTGTTTAATAATGGTGTCGCCGTTTTCCGCAATGTAATTTTGAGATAAAAGCCCCTTAACTACAAATGCGACCTTTCTCGGTATTTGCCCTATGCGGATAAAATCGTCCCCTTTGTTATAGGTCTTTTCGGCCAGCAGTTTTCTCCACGCCTGTTCTGCTTCTTCGCTGAGGGCTGCATATGTCCGTATTTTCTGGAAGAATGGTGTTGTGTTCATGTTGTGACGGGTGCTATCGTGCCGGACCGGAAAATGCAAACTACGCTGCTTTTTAGCTCAGCGCATCCAAAAAGCCGTTTATAACCTCCTGGGGATATTGGGTGATGGTAATTGCCATGAATGCTATTAAAGCCCGGGCGAAGAACTGTCCCCGGGAATCTTTTTGTGCGTTTTTTTCAGGCATGTCTTAAAATTTTATATTCATCATAAGGGCAACTTTTTTAATCGAAACCCATGTTATATTAAGGCTAAAGGGAATATAAATATAAAAAAGATTTAACGAATTCGTATTGCGGACACTTATTTTTACGGCATTCCATTTTTTAAATGTTTTGTGTGCACGGGATATGGCAGGTGTGTGTTTTTCTCCTTGTGTTTGGTTGCATTCCGTTGGATATAGGTTGTTTTTGGTGACCGGGGAGAAGCGGGGAGAGGGCGGTTATCTGCAAAACGCCTTCCTGGCTTCCTGAAGGCTGCCCACAAAGTTGATCCTTCCCGTTTTATTGCTCTCATAAATAAAGTCTCCCAGGCTTTTGCCCCGTATGTTTTCAAAATTGCCCACAATGGCCAGTTTTGCATTGTAGGTGGAGAACTTTTGGAGTATTTCCCCGGCTATCCCGGTTTTCAGTTCAAAAAATCCCGGGACAAGGTGTTTTTGTTGTATAATGATATTTTCGGCACCCTGATAGATACTGTTCATCATAATATCTACCGCATCCTGTGCGTCCCTGATCTCCACCTGCTCGGAGATAAGCTCTGCGATGGAAACACCGTCTGTTTTTGTGATATTGATTTGCATTGTTGTGGTTTGATAAGTGGGTTATAACTGCTTTTTCAGTTTATTTAAATATTCTTTTATAACGGCCGTCTTGTCCTTTACGATCTTTTTTCCGAGTTCCCTGCGCGGACAGTCGGGATTGTACTTTGCTCCCCAATCCATAAGCTCAATGATAACGGGAAGGAGATCGACTCCTTTTTCCGTAAGACTGTAAATAAATTTGGATTTGTTGGCCGGCGATACTTCCCTGGTTAAAATACCTTCGTTTTCGAGCAGGTTCAACCTGTTGGCAAGGATGTTGGTGGAAATCCGCTCTTCTGACCCCAGGAATTCACTGTACGACATTTTTCCGCGGAGCATAATGTCGCGGAGAATGAGCAATGACCATTTGTCCCCGAAAATATCGAGGGAACAGCTTATAGGACAATTGGATCTGAACTTTTTCATAGCGATTTATTTGCAAAAGAACTTGCGTTTTGCAATAACTTTGTATATTTGTTATTGTATTTTACAAGTACAAAAATAATCATTACCGGAACGCAAAGATTAAAATATGGAAAATTCAGCAATTACAAAACAGCTTTTGGAAACGTATTACAGGGGCTTTGCCCGGAAGGAAGGATGGGAAGGGGTGATTGCAGACGATTTTAAGTTTATTGGCGGTGATATGACCCATACCGACGAGCCTGTAGTTGGTAAAGCGGCTTATGTTGAGGTAATTAACCGGTTTTCGCGTGTGTTTCAGCGTATGCATGTCAAGGAAATGACCATAGACGGGCCGAACGCCTGTGTTATCGGGAATTATGACTATCTGTTCCCCAACGGGAAACGCATGAACGGGGACGTGGCGGAAATCTGGAAAGTGAAAGACGGGAAACTCGACTCACTGCGGATATTTTTCGACACTCTGACTTTTGATAAAAACACACCCTGATAAAATTTCATTATACAAAATATGGCCTACAGTGAACAATTAGCAACCCGGATAAGACAGGCACTTGCTCATCTTCCGGACGTGGAAGAAAAGAAAATGTTTGGGGGGATAGCTTTTATGGTCAATGATAAAATGTGCCTTACCGTGAGCAAAAATAAAATGATGTGCCGTATTGACCCGGAGATCCACGATACTGTTCTGGAAAAGGGAGGATGCGAAACGGTAATCATGAAAGGGCGGGAGTACCGGGGGTATGTCGATGTCGGTGAAGACAGCCTCGGGACCGAAGCGGTCTTTAATTACTGGGTAAACCTGGCCCTTGACTTTAACAAAAGGGCAAAACCATCACGTAAAAGGAAAAAATGATCGAAATGTGTATTGATTGGTCTCAGTTTAGGGTGTCAAACCCTGCTCCCGATAATAATCGGGATTATTGCAGTACTTTAGTAGTGCGAAAAAATTATAATCCCGGTTATTGAGTTATGAAGTTATTGAGTTATTTAGTCAACACACAATAACTCAATAACTCAATCCACCTAATAACTTGGTGATTTTATTGCTTTCTAAAAAGGGGGGCTTTTAGTCCCCGGCAAAGAAAACCGCTGCACCTTTCAGTGCGGAGTGATTTAGTCCGGGAATGCGGGAAGAGGGAAACCGCACTGCCGGCGCTTACCGGAAAATAAAAGCACTAATGCTTTCCTTTTGAGAATTTTTCCCGGTTAAACTCCCCTGACTTTCCCTTTGGGATGGTGAGGCTTTTCCAGTGTGCTCCTTTCAGCATCTTGGCTATAAAAACGATCTGGCCTATGTGATAGGCATAATGAGCCATTTGCCTGTTTATGGCATCCATAATGGTGTGGGCTTCGTTCCGGATGTACACCGGGGTATTAAAATTGTTTTTATCGACGGAATTTACGGCTTTGAACACGCATTCCCATCCGTCTTCCCATTTTTCCTGCAGTTCTTCCCCGGTGCGTATTACACTTTCAAATTCCATGTCCCGCTTACGCCAGGTCTTTTCCCCGTCTGAAGTTAAGAAATCGGTCCATCGGGATTTCATGTTGCCCCATAAATGATTGACGATAATGGTAATAGAATTGCTTTCGGCATTGTATTGCCAGAGCAGTTCCTTTTCGGTGAGCTGGTCAAAGGTTTTATCGCCGAGCTTTTTATAGTAGGCCAGTTGTTTTTTTACGCTTTCCAGGTAATTTTCTTCCGTCGTTTTCATGTCGTGGGAATTGATTGCAGATTACCATATAAAGGGGATCAGTTTACGGGTTCGTTGCCGGTACTCCGTGTACACCTCGCCAAACAGTTCCGTAAGTAACACTTCTTCCTTGTTTATTTTTGTAAGCAGACCGATGGTATACAGGCCGGTAACCAAAATCCCGGCAATACCTCCCATAACCAGGCAGGTTCCTGTAAGTGCCGTAATAAACCCGGTATAAATAGGGTGCCTTACAAACCGGTAAGGCCCGCTTACAATGAGTTTGTGGTCTTTTTTGGCAGTGATGCCGCCACTCCAGTTCATCCCCAGGAGAAACCGGGACCATATGGATATAAAAACCCCCGCAATACAACATATAAGCCCTATGGTTTGAACTACATGGCTTTGCGGGATAATAACTTTTGCCATTCCCCCGGTAAAGAACAGAGGGGAGTACAAAGCCAGGAATATAATGACAAAGCCCAGAAAACCCGAGATTTTTTGAGCTGTTGTACGCGGATTAATATTTTCTTTTGTTCTGTTGCGCTGCCATAGCCATGTCATGGAAAATAAAAACCAGCAAACTAAGGTAGCATAGGCCTGTGGACTTATCTGGGTGTTCAATGTGTTTTCAGGGTTGGTTAATAAGGTAAAAGTACAACTATTTTTTAGTAAATGGTATATTGTTTCCTTGTGTACGCAAAGTCAACAGGTTATGGTAAACAATGAGATTATGCTTTAATTATCGGGGGATTCGGTTATTTTAACAATGCTGATAAACTTAATATCTCACGGACCTGATCGCCTAATACTTCACTACCGCGGATCATAACTTTTCGTGCAACTCAAGTACTGTGATAAAATGCAGGTTATTCAATCCCCGACCGGGGGCAATAAGGTTTTCGTTTTGTTTTCAGGTGTTATCCCGTAACTCTTTTCTCCGATGCTGTTTTAGTGTTTACTTTGTGCGATTCCTTTTTTCCAGGCATCGATTATCTCATCCACAGGTCTTGTAAGCAGGCTTTCGTTAACGGCAAATTTTACAATTCCGTCTTTGTCCGGACTTCTCAACCAAATATTGTGTTCTCCAGATAAATACCCGGCCAGTTCCCCGAACCGGATTTTTTTATCCGTAGTTAAATTGTAGATGTTTGTTCCGTTGGTGAGTCCGGTTATGGTTATGCCATTTATGTTGTTCAATCCGGTGACCAGCTTTTTTGCTGTACTCACTACCCGGTTCCATCGTTCTTCTATGCCGTCCAGGTAATAGTGTGCCACAGCAGTACTGTACCAGCTTTGGTAAACCGTTCCGCCGTAAATTTTAATCTGGTGGGCCATTTGGTCTATGATCCCGGCATTTCCGCACAGTACGACGCCTCCTGCGGCATTGAGGTATTTGTATAAGGATATGTAAACCGTGTCAAAACAAGAGGCATATTCGGCTACGGAAACACGGGTATATGCCGAGGCTATATGTAGCCGCGCCCCGTCTAAGTGCAGTTTATATCCGTTATCCCTGCAATAGGCCGCTATTTCCTTAATGGTTTCCAGGGGAATGGCGGTCCCGTCTGCGCGTCTTACGGGATTTTCTATGACTACGGTACCGAGCCCGCTTTTAAACACTTCGTTCTCGTCGAGGTATTTTATGGTTTCTTCGAGGTCATTGCGGTGAAACCAGGGTTTGCCCTTACCCACGGGCACTAATCTTTTGCCGTGAACACTTTGTGCCGCATCGGCTTCGTCGCGGAAGACATGAGAGTTTTCGGGAACAATGACTTTTGTACGGTCTTCGCTCAGGAGTTTTATGGCTATTTGATTGGCCATGGTTCCCGTAGGCAGGTAAATGGCCTTTTCTTTTCCCGTAAGCCTTGCAAATTCCGTTTCCAGGGCTTCTGTGGCCCCGCCGTTGCCGTAAAAATCGCGTGCAAGGGGTGCTGTTTTATTAATCTCACCAGGTTTGTCCAGATAGCTTTGCGGCGAAAGGGCAAGTCCGTCGTAAATGAAGTTGACGGGGGGCTGTTCCCTGTTGTTTTCCTGTTGCAACCCTGTAGCCGAAAGCGCATGCATGCCGGTAGCCGGAAGCAGTAAGGGCACTGAAGAAAGCCCCCATTTTTTAAGAAAATCCCTTCTCCCGGCAGCTGTGTTTGTTTTTTTCATGTGTTGGTATCCAAATGTTATTCCGGTGTATTTTCCTTACCAGGATAATTGCTTTTGGTGTCCCGGACAACAAATTTTTTATACTTTTGCCCGTATGCAGATGACTGTAATGCTATAGTACCCCTCTTTCAGCTTTGTTCCGAAGCTATATCCCCCACACCGGGGGCACGGGCTTTTTGTGCCCGTATTTTTCTGTAAATCATATATTCATTTGTAAACTGCGGGCAACCTTAACGGGATGCTGATGTGGTTTGTTTAATTTATATCAATATGTCAGACATTATAAAAAATATCGATACAGAAGCATTTATACAGAACGGTTATGTTCGCATAGACCATGCCTTTTCCGAAACGGTGGCCGGGGCGGCACGTGACATTTTGTGGAACGATATTCCTTTTGACCGGGCCGACCCGGAAAGCTGGACGGAACCTGTGATCCGCCTGGGCATGTATACAGAGCAACCTTTTATCGATGCGGTGAACAGTCCGGCTTTGTACAGGGTATTTGACCGATTGGTCGGAGAAGGGAAGTGGATGCCCTGCCGCAGCATGGGAACATTCCCCGTGCGTTTCCCTTCCAACAAGGCGCCCGACGATACCGGGAAACACGTGGATGCCAGTTTTCCGGGGAAAGATCCTTCCAATTTCCCGGAATGGCGTATCAACGTACGTTCGCGGGGGCGCGGGCTGTTGATGCTGCTTTTATTTTCGGATGTAACCGGGGCGGATGCCCCGACCCTTCTTTGGAAAGGTTCGCACCTGGATGTGGCACGCTTACTCGATAAAGAGGGCGAAGAAGGGCTTTCGTTTATGGAACTGGCCGGTAAGCTGGATACGTTGCCCGAACGTGAAAAAGCATTAGCTACAGGCAGGGCGGGCACTATTTACCTGTGTCACCCTTTCCTGGTGCATGCGGCGCAGGCACACCGGGGCACTACACCCAGGTTTTTGGCACAACCGCCATTGTTGTTGCGTGATGCGCTTACCATAAGTGGTCCGGATGCCGGATATTCACCTGTTGAGGCAGCCATACGGCAGGCTTTGGCCGGTGAACGTTAAACTTTTGTGTGTTTTGCTGTTTTCGACGCCGGTAAAGGCTCCTCCAGGGGAGCCTTTTTTACAGGTTTTCCGTATGATTGGTGTAGTATTGGATTGTTTGAACTTTTCTTTTTACGGGAACAGGATAAAACACTCATTTTATGTGTTGTTTTGCATTGACATGACCATTTTTCTGCACGTTGTCTTGTCCCATGCAATTACCTGTACTCCGGTGGAATAGTGGCTCCTGTCCGGTGTACCTTCCAGGAGCCGGGAAAATCGCGGGTAACGGATATGGATTTTTTCCCAGTCTATTTTGTAGGTGGGCCATTCTGCATGATGGATTTCAAATTCGTTTATTGCAGTTGCTGTGTCCTGGAACAGGGCATATCTTTCCGTCAGCCATTTATCCAGGGGCGTTTTGTCTGTTATCTGCGAATTTATTTTATAGTCAAGTTCCAGCGTATCCCCGGATTTTTCGTTTACGGAGCTGTAATGGCCTTTTTTCCGGTTCATTTCGGAATACCTGTAGGGGAGTTCAGATAATTTTCGGGCTACGAGGCAGGAAACTCTGGTTCCGCCTTCTATGCTCAGGAAATAGACCCCGGTTTTATTGTTTCGTTTTACATAGGTCCGGATGTTTATTTCATCAAAGTCCGAAACAGGGGGGAAGGCAGGAAGGTTCCTGGGCCGTATCTTCTGCATGGTAAAAGCTACAACAGACACCCAGGCATTGCCTTTATACAGATCGATCTCGAGTTCGGGCGGAACAAATCTCCGGAGTTCTTCCGGGGTTACCTGCCAGTGCAGGAACAGGGCGTTGTTCCACTCCTGGTAATATTTCCAGTCTCCCGAAGGAAGTTCCCACGGTCTGTGTGTTGTTGTTTCCAGTATTTCTCTGATGCGCATAGGTAAAGGTATAATGGCTATGGAGGAGCACTGATTTTGCTCCGGAATCGGGGAAACGGATGGTTTTTCCCGTAATATAATGCGTGGGTAAATCCGTTTTACATTAAATGTTTTTCAGGTTTTTTACGGTGAATTCGTTTTCCGTATTCCCGGTGTTCAGGGTAGTCGCCGGTTCAAAGAGCAGTACTTTGACTTCGCCGATAGCTTTGGGTTTGTGGTTGGTTTTTCGGGGAATAATGACGAATTCCCCGGGATGTATTTCCAGGGTTTCATTGTCCAGTTCCATGAGTAACGTGCCCTCAATGACCAGAAACATTTCGTCTTCGTTCTCATGCCGGTGCATGACGAATTCGTCCTTGAACTTTGCCACTTTTACCAGTTGGTCATTGAGTTCTCCTACGATCTTAGGGTTCCAGTAGTCCCGGAACTGATTGAATTTATCGTTTAGATTGACTTTTTTGACGGGCATACGCTGCTTTTATCTGCAAAATTACCATTTCAAATCTGAAAATGCCATTTTTAGTCGATATCCATGGATTATGAGGTTATTGGGATAATGAGTTACTAAGTTATTCGGATAACCCGGGGAAATCTGATGGCCTCATCCACTTGCTAACCGGATACCTGAAAAGTAATTCTATTGCCTGCAAAAGCCTGTGGACTTTAAATCTATGGTGGTTGGGTTATTTTTTGAAAAATATCCGGGGAAGCGCTTATAGTCTGGTTAAAACCCCGATACCAATGCCCCAGTAATCCATTTTAAAGCCCGATTTGTCAATCAGTTTGGTCAGTCCTTTATTGTAGTCGGCAAGTAAGCGGATGGCGAACCTGGGATTGATCTCATATTCGATGCCTCCGCCCAGTTTTAATCCCAGTGTATAGGAATTGTCAATGGTTTCTTCTTTATAAGCGTCATTAACGACGCCTTTTTTTAAGGCAAACAGGTTGTTTACCCCTATTTCGACATAGGGTTTCCATTGTTCCGGAAGCACGTAATACCTTAATGTTGCGGGAACTTCAATAAACCGTAATTCAATGGTTTGCGGCTGTGGAAGAACTAGAAATTCGCAAACGGCACAATAATATGTTCCGGTAAAATCCTTATTCGAATAATATACGGCGGTATTGAGTGTTATCTTTTTTTTCAGGTCATATTCGACATTCAATCCCACACGGTAGTTGGTTTTATTATAGTCTGCGCCATACCCGGTATGTTCGGTAAATGCAAAGCTTTCGGAACTGAGGTTGTTATCCAAAGCAGCTGTTATGCCTACCCTGAACCTTTCCGGATTGCTTTGCGCACTCACTTGAAGGATAATACCAAACAAAAGTATAAGGGTGATCTTATAGGGCATAAATCGATATGCAATATTTATTATTGTTTTCATGGATTCAGAGTTTGGTGGTTATGTGGTTTTCGTTCGTTGTGTATTTTAAATAAAAATACTATTTTTACAGCATTAGGATCTCTTTATAAATATTAGTTCCAGACAGAGGCCCGAAGGCTTCTTTACAGACCCGATCAGTCTTTCCGAAATGATCGGGTATAGTTATTTAGTATCTAATTTTATAAAGAGTAAATCATGAAAAACATAAAAATAGCCGTCATTGGCGGCACAGGTAAATCGGGAAAATACCTTACCGAACAATTAATTGACCGGGGTTTTCAGCTTAAATTGCTTCTCAGAAACCCTCAAAATTTAAAAATCAGGCATCCAAATATAGAAATTGTGGCAGGAAACGTAGTCAATTATGCTGCTGTTCTTCAATTAATAAAAGATTGTGATGCTGTTATAAGTACATTAGGATTGGGTATTCCTGCCAGTGAACCTACCATATTCAGCCAATCAACTACAAATGTTATAAAGGTGATGCAGGTATTAAACCTGCATCGCTATATTGTAACTACGGGACTTAACGTAGATACTCCTTTTGACCATAAGGGAACGAAAACAACTTATGGGACAGCGTGGATGAAAGAGATGTTTCCTGTTTCAACTGCGGATAAACAAAAGGAATATGAAATTTTGATTGCCAGTACTTTGGATTGGACATTGGTTCGTCTTCCGTTAATAAGGCAAACTAAAGAAAGTGATAAAACAGAGGTTAGCCTGACGGATTGTCCCGGCGACAGCATAAGTGCTACGGACCTGGCCACTTTTCTTATCCGTCAACTGGATTGTGAAAGTTTTATCAGGGAAGCTCCGTTTATAGCCAATATTTAAGTTTTTAATTCATAACCGGTGCGCCTGAAATTGCGCACTGGTTATAAAAACCAGGATTTTATCGAATTACTGATTTATACCGCGATGGGTAGCTACGGTCATTCCCCAGACTATAACGCAAGACAGAAAGATGCCGATGGCATTGGCCCAGAAAGCCTGGCGGTATGGCATCCTGAACAGGTACGAAGCAATGGTGCCTGCATATACTCCTGTTCCGGGGATGGGCAGCATTACAAATATCAGGATTCCCCAAAAGCCGAATTTAGTGATGTTGGAACCTGCCCTTATCTTAATCCTCCGGGCGACTTTAACGGCACACTTTTTATAAAATTTCCACTTTAACAGATACTTGTTTAAATGGTCTAAGAAGAATGTCATTATGGGATAGACCAGTATATTGGCCGAAAGGCAGACAATAAACGTAATATAGATATTTACATTGTTAAAAATAGCATATGGAATTCCAACTTTTGCCTCTCCAAAAGGGGAAATGCTCCATAAAGCGGCGATCAGGATTTCTGCTATCACAGTATTTTTTTGCAAAAATAGGCATTAAAAATAGCCGGATGTTACGGGCGGTACGATTTATACGTTATTTAACATTTCCGGGACCGTTTTATAGTTACCCAACCCCGAAAAGGGGATACTGTATATCAGGTAACAACACAAAAAAGCGGGGATTATTATTTTTTTAATTTAAAAAGTTCAAATGCATTGGCTTTGGGCTTATATCCTACTTTTTCTTTGGCTTCCGTAATGTCCAGTCTTTTGTATCGGTTATCTGAAATGGCATTTAATATCTCGTACTGTATGTTTTCGGCCGCTATACAGCTTGTTAACAGTTGGTTGAAATCATCCGGGTGCAAAAAAGCGCTAAGGTCCCTGGCATTCATCTCCGTAAAATCGGACGGGAATTCATAGGCTCCTATTCTCAGGCAGATTACCGATATATCGTTACGGTATGCGTGATATGCCGTAAGTGCCTCGCCGAAACACTTGGATACTCCATAAAGGTTTCCGGGCCTTACGGGCATGTTTTTGTTTATTTGAATGTCTTTGGCATAACCTTCTATGGTTTGTGCACTGCTTGCCAATATAAACCTCCTGCAACGCTGCTTAATGGCGGCATTTAATATGTTCTTTGTATTTATCATGTTGGTGTGCAAAACCTGTTCGAACGTTGCATCCGGATCGGGCACTCCTGCCAGGTGAACTACGGTATCCATATCTTCACAGGCCTTTTCGTACGTTTGCTCATCGGCAAGATCTCCTTTAACTATTTCTACATTTTCGGGGAAAACGGAATTTTCTGCCTTTATGTCCATCGCCCTGAAGTGATAATCGCGATGATGGTTTTGAATAAAGTACCTTCCTATTTTTCCAAAACCTCCTGTTATCAGGATATTTTTCATGTATAGCTGTTTTTAAGGTTTAAAGGTATATAAAATTGCCATTCCCCCGGTTTGTCGGGAAATGGCAATTCTTATAACGTCTTTTAGGCCTCAAAAGTCCTGTCCAGTCCAAAACACTCACCCAATGGTGTAGTGCTTTTAAGGATTTTAGTGAGGTAATAAAGCGAATAGGCCATTTCATCGCCCTGTTTGTGGTGCTCGTGGGTTGGCGATGAGTTGAATGGCGTGGGCTACATAGTAACGCAGGAGGGCAAGCGTTTCATAGCTGTCTACCAGCAGTTCTACATAGGTTTCGCCGTTCGGGTTGGTTTTAAGCGTGTCTTTGTACGCTTCGAAATCTAAGGTTTTCATAAATCTTTGAATTTTAGGAATATGAAAACCCGTATGGTTTAGGTGTCCTACGCTTCAAAGAAGGCGTTGCGGTTGTTTCCAATACCGCCACCATACCGTACGGGCAAATCGTGTTCTATTAGTCATAATCTTTGAATTTAAGGAATTGTAAAGGTACGGAATTTTCAGGGGTTTTGGTAGGGAGGGGGAGTTTTTGTGGTGTTTTGGGGTGTTGTTGATGGGAGGTATTGTTTTTTTGCTTTGGTTTGGGTTGACACGGGCCTGGAGGCTCGCGCCGGTTAGAGATGCTGTCAGTTATAAACTGGCAGCATCCAAGGATCACGGACAAAATTCTATTTATTTTCATTGTGATATAAATCCAGAAACCTATTCATAAAGTATTTTTTTTCCTTTATGGTTCGGATTCTGTAATTAATATAAAATGCTACGATAAGGATGGATATTATTCCGGAAAAAATCCAATTTCCCTTTATCAATAAAGCAATAAAAACAATGAAAAAAATTAAAGACAAAGCTTTACAGGCTATATTTACAGGTGGTTTGAATCCGGCTTTTATTTCAAACCTCTTTTCATCATTAAGTATTCCGTAAACTCTGTAGTTGTTAGGAAAATTGGGGCGTTGTAATTCAAATTTTTTAAGTCCTATACTCCCTTTATAAAACCTATTGGAAATTAGTTTGTTGAGGACATCAATTGATCTGTTATTTTTAGGGATTTTCTATGTCATTTAATGCTTACTATAAGGAAGAACCATTAATTATAAGGAATAAATTCACTACCATATTTTATGGCTATTTTATTGTCATCGTTTAAATTAATAAATGTGAAACTGCAATGTTTGTTTAATATATGGACCTCTTGCGATCTATTTATTTTAATGCTCAATTGATTTAAGGTTGAAAGTTTTCCGAGTTCAACATCTTTGGCAAATCCAAGGGGTTTATCCGTAGTTATTTTGCGGGAAAACATTTTTTTGCCATTTCTAAATACTTCCACATAATCATTATCGAAACCATCTTCAAAAAGCAAAACGGCAATATCTTTTTTATTTTTATCACATTTGTTTTCTTCTATAAAGACTTCATAATCTTGAATACTATTCAACTTATTTTGTTGATTCAAGATAGTATTTTTCTTTTTAAGTTTGTTTGAATTACTACACGACCAAAAAGTAGTAATAGACATAATTATTAGGATAATATTGTACACTGCATTTTTATTTTTTACGGGCCGTTGTAAACGCTTTTGAGATGGCATTCGTTGTAAACGGACGCCAGTTCGCCATTCATTGGCGGAAACATTCCGCTTTCCGCTTGTTTGTATTACTCATGAATTATTGTACCTCCGTTTCGGTTAGTTCGGTTAGTATTTCTCTTAATTTTTCGGGCTTGACATTTCGGGCTATAATTTTACCTTTCCTGTCCTGTAAAACATTATAGGGTATGGTTGTAAGCCGGTATTTTTCACCTGTTTTATTCAAAGAATCTATGACCTGTATCCATTTGAGTTTATCTTCCTGTATGGCAGTTTTCCACTTGTCCGGACTTTTATCTATGGAAACTCCCAGTATTTCAAAACCATCCTTATGAAAAGTACTATAAACTTTGCTTAGTTCCGGATTTGTTTTCCTGCATGGACTACACCACGAGGCCCAAAATTCATATAACACATAGTTGCCTCGCAGCGAATCACTATCTACTAATTTTCCTTCGGGATTTGGGAGTTCGATCTTTGGCGGAGTTTTTCCAATGTTTAATATTTTTCTTCTTTCAATGATATTCCGAATGTATCTTAAATCCTTTTTGTCCTGGTAAGTTGTATCCATTTGCTCAAGCAGATATTGCATCTGTTCACTTTTTAAATACCCGTAAAAATTGCTTAGGGAAGCCAGTTTTTGACCGCTTAATACAGATTGAGGATTGGTTTTTATAAATTTGGAAAGGTTATCGTAGAGTATGGCTTCCCTTATGCTGTCATTTTCTTCCTGAGCAAAGGTATCCTCCATTTTGGCTTCGAAATCTTCCTTTAGTTTTTGACTGGTGGAACCGCTGATACTATCCATGTCCAATCCTTTTATATCTGATCCGTTATATTGGAATATGTCGTATTTTAATGAAATATCTATAGTACTGTTTTCAAGCATAAAAGAAGCTACGGTCATACTTTCTCCTGATGTTGGGGACCCGGGAAGTAAAGTGGCCTCAAGTGGTTGTGAAACTTTTCCTTTAAACCGGAAAGAGGCGTCTTCCACAAGGGTGCTGTCTAAGATATCATTATAGTCTAAATAAATATACCCTTCATAGTTGTCACTAATATCCCCGGTAATCAAAAAACCGGGGTCTTCTTTGTTTTCCTGACATGCAAAAAGAACAGGGAGAAGAATTATTAAAGCAGGTTTTAGAACTGTTGGTCTCATGGCGATGTATTTTGTATATTTTAAGGAAAAGAGCGCTGCCAATTGTTGTAAAATGAAGGAACAGCCTCATTTTCTACAACAATATACTCCCTTTCCCTATAACATCCAACATTTTCCCTTACTTAACTAAAACACCAAAAGCCCTATGCCGGCGCGAGCCTCCAGGCTCGTGCCATTTTCCAATTAACATTAAGTATTACATCATCCCCAACCACAAACCATCACTATCTATTTCCAACACCGTTTCATCTTCCGCATAGTTCCTGGCGCTACTGTATTTCCAATCCTCCGGGTTGGTTACAAAACCTGCTTTTACCGGATTGTTGTGGATATATTCTATTTTTTGCTTGATTACTTTATCGCTCCACAGTTCTATGGGTTTATTGTGTTGTTGCCAGAACTGTCTTTTGGACACATTGCTTCTGGCTTTTCCTGCTTTTTCGAACATTTGTAACATCCATTCCTTTCTGCTTTCCAAAGGATTTTCTTCTATGGCCTTAATCAGTTTTTTCGAAGTAAATCCTTTAAGGTCCCGTAACAATCCGGAAGGATCTTCATTAGCAGAACGAAATACTAAATGCACATGATTTGACATAAAGCAATAAGCAAAGATTTCCATGCCTTTGTTATGCCTGCAATATTGCAGGCTTTCCGCTAAAATGGAATAATAAAGCTGTCGTGTAAAAACATCTATCCAATATACCGTAGCAAAACTTACAAAATATGCTGCTGATTTGTTATGGAATTTGTATTTACGGCTCATTTTTTATGGCATGTGTATGGGTGGGTGTGGTTTTATTGTTTTTATGGTTTGGCACGAGGCACGAGCCTGGAGGCTTGCGCCAGGGAGGTTTTTATATTCTATTTAATATTTCAGACTTTTTGGAGTCAAATTCTTCCTTGCTAATCAAATCATTTTCCAGTAGTTGTTTCAATTTTTTCAGATTTTCCAGCAGATCGTCTTTTTGTTCAGTACTTTCTTTTTTACTCTCATTGGTTTGTACAACAACTCCACCGGCTGCCGCTCTGGCGTTTTCCAACTCTCTTTGTCTTCTGTATTCTGTCATTTCTTCTTCGCGTTCCTGTGCATACCGGTAAAGCAGTCTGGCCTGTGCCTTTGGAAGATATTCCATATAGTGTCTGCGTCTTCTTACAGTTACTGCGGTGAAGGTAGCTCCCATAATGCCTTCTTTTATATGGCAGTCTGCCACATCTTTCCACATAAGATCTTCGAAGTTCATTGAAAGTCCGAAACTCTTGGGCATACAAAAAATGATTCGCCTGTTTGTAAGTGCAATGCAATCGGGCGACATATTTAGCATTGGTTTTTTCTGTACAGCAATGTATTCGATTGTCTCGTTGCGTGTTAATAATTCAGATAATTTTCGAAGCGCCTTTTCAACAGCCTTTGGGTTTTGTTTTTCGTTCAAAAACTTTTTAATATCTTCCATGTTATTATTTTCGATTGATATATTAATTGTTACAAATACTCTTTGCCAGCTATTACTGGCGCTGCTAGTTTACAACGAGAACCAACTTTACAGGCCCCCCGTAATAAACCTTCCTTCATCAATCATTATCATAATACGCCACCACATCCAGAAGCTGTTTTTCAAACTTGTATATATCGTCTATGGATTCAATTTTCTCTTTTATTTCGTTTTTGTCTTCGTCAAACAGGCTGATGTATTTTACGCCGCCGTTCAGGTGAAGTCGGCATATGGGCTTTCGGTTATTGTCGTCCAGTAAAATACCGAAGTACGATTGTGTATCGCGATGAACCACCCGGCTTTTATCTACCTTTCTTCGTAGGATGGCAAGCACTATCTGATAGGCTTCCAGTTCTTCTTCTGTGGTTTCAATTTTGCTTTTGGGTTCCTCTTCGATCTCTTCTTCGGCCTGCTGTTTTTCCTGCTCCTTGTTTAATGCGGAATTCAGCCGGTCGTTTACTTTTTCACTGATAATCTGGTTAAAGGCCTTGTTGACGATCTCGGTGAATTCCTCCATGACCTTGGCCGTTAAACGTCCGCCATAGGCCCTGTTTGCAAATAGTTTTACAAAATCGTGAGAAGAAGCGGCAAGTTCCTGTTCCATCACTGCCTTGATCTCACTGGTATATTTCAGGTTGCTTGCGTTATCGATGATCTTCAGGACATCAAATTTCGACTTGTGGAACTTTTCAATCTCCTTGGCCGTGTTCTCCTTTAGTCTGGTAATATCAAACTCCAGAAATGGCTTTTTGTCCATTTTGTTCGTTTCTTCCAGGTCGGTGTAAAACCTGTAGTTCACCCCGTTGGTCAGGAGGGCGAACCTTGTTTTGGTGACGTGAAAATACCGGAACAGTTGTGAATTGTGTACATCCAGGTTTTGCTTCCAGTGTTTGCATTCAACAATCAGTATGGGATCTCCGTTCTGGAATATGGCATAATCTACTTTTTCCCCTTTCTTAAGCCCTACATCCGCAGTAAATTCGGGGACAACTTCGGTAGGGTTAAAGGTGTCATAGCCCAGGATGTTGATAAAGGGTAAGGTAAAAGCGTGTTTTGTGGATTCTTCGGTGTCAATTCTGTCTTTTAATTGTTCAACCTTGTCGGCAAGTCCTTTTAGTTGGTTGTATAATTCCATGTCTTTTGTGTTTTAGGTGTATAGAATGGACTGGTTTTTACGTGCTTTTCTTTTCAGTATGGCAGCACTTGTTGCCATAGTGCGGAAAACGGATGGTTTCAAATAAATTAGACTGATTACTACATCATATAAATACCCCAGATCTTATTAAAAGTCCCAACATCTTTATAATTTTCTTACAATTACAGCCTCTTGTGAATAAGGGCTGCGCTAATATGAAACAAATTACATACACTTCTTTGCGGGTTCCCGTAATGTGCAGTATACCTCCCAAAAAATCGCCCCGCCATTCACCGTAAAAAGCAAATGGCAGGGCGAAAATCCTGACCGCAAGGGGTATTACATCACCGATCCGGGCACATCAGGTCCTTCTTCCTCTTCGGTTTTGGCGGTATTGGCCGCCCGGACCCTTTCGATCAGCCGGGTCAGTGTGTAGTCCCGCACTTTAATCCTGTCCTGGTAAACGATCTTGCCATCGTGAATGGTATCCCGGATATACCCGAACAGGGCCTCGTATTGCACCTTGTTGTTACGCGTCAGGGCCATGCGCTGGTTGAGGATGCGGTTTTGCTGCTGGTTCAGCGTGTTCATCGCATCGCGGTATTCCAGCAGCTTGTCCGGCGTGTTTTCCGGCATGCCCTGGGCCACGAGGGCCTTTTGGTGTTTGGTAACGAGGTCTTTAAGTGCCGTGATGTTGTACATGGCACCCTCGATGTTCCTCGAAGCCAGTTGCTTCTTGAGCGTAGTAACAAGCGTGGTGTGGAGCGAAGCATTTTTAAAGTAGGCACCCACAAAGCTGAGTTCCTTGTGCAGCTCATTGGCCTTTGCATAGAGGCGGGCCGTGGTGAGCTTCATGCTCTCGGTCTTTTCGCCGGGGTTTTCCAGCTCCTTGACCTTGTCGTTCAGTTCCCGGAACCTGGCCAAATACGCAGGTGTGTATTTGCTGAACCGGGAATACAGTTCTTTCCGGTCGCGTCTTAAAGAGGCGAGCAGAAATTCTGCAACCGTTGTGTACTCCTCATAACGGAGTCTGTTGTTCGCCATAATAAAACAGTTTAGAATTAATAATAGCTTGAAAGTAAGGCATACGGATGTTAAATTTTGTTAAGGTGAAAAACGGCTGTTTTCAGGCCGGAAACCACCCGTTCCGTTGCCGTGCCAGCATACGGGGAGTATGTACCGGAGCGCTGTAACCGTTGGCTTTACGCTACGGGGATCGTACTGGTTTTAGGGGGATGTTAGCTTTACACCGGGGGGAAGGTACTTTTTGCCGGGGTGCGCCTGCTTTAGTGCGGGGAATGCATACTTTGGGGCGGGATATACTTACTGCACACCGGGGGATGCCAGCCTGGCACCGGGGAACGTTTACTTTTTAGGGGGGAGTGCAAACTTTGTACCGGGGCCCGGTTATTTCAGGTTGCGGGATACTAACTTTGGCCCGCATTACGTTTATTTACAAACAATATATACATTTTTTTCGGAAAATCTTTAAAATCCGGCATGGTTTTGTGAGTATTTTAACGCTGTGTTAATTCATTTTGAGATATTTCGTACGTGCTTGCAATATGCCGGAAATCCTGTTGAAAACGCCTGATAACCATCGTAGCGGTAACAAAAACAGGTGAATTCTGTATATCAAAAACCGGATGAAGGACAGTTTGCGGATAGGGTAAAAAGCGGACTTTTGCCGGGTGCCCGGCAGATGTTGCCCCGCGTATGTCCTTACCGGACCCTTAACCTCAAAAACAAGCGTTGCCATGAAAAACCTATTGTGCTTATTCCCTGTATTCTCCTATACGGGCCATATTCTGAAACGACAGGCTTTCCTGCTGTACCTGGTATGCTCGGGGCTTATGGCCGCCGGTTGTGAAAGTGACGACCCGCCCCCTGAAAAAGAGCGTATTGACAGCTTTGTGTATCAACTGACCAACTATCCGGATGGCGAACTGGATGAGTTGGTGGCCGCCCCGCACGACCTGGCCGTGATTGACCTGGCACGCGACGGGGGAGCGGACTATTTTACCCGCGATGAGATTGAAGCATTGCGCAATTCGGGCAAGCGCGTGCTGGCTTATTTCTCCATGGGCACGATTGAAACTTACCGCCCGGAATATGATGCCGTGGCCGAAGCGGGACTACAACTGAACAACTGGGGCGACTGGCCTGACGAATATTTTGTACGGTACTGGGAGCCCGAATGGTGGGAACTCGCTGTTAAGGATCGCGTAGACCAGACCATTGCTGCCGGGTTTGACGGTATTTACCTGGATGTGCCCAATGCCTATGAAGAGATAGCCCTTGACCTGGTGCCGGAAGAAGACCGCGAAAGTCTGGCCCGGAAGATGGTAGAGCAGATCGTGCACATCAGCGCGTATGCCAAAGCAAAATCCCCCGGCTTCTGGATTTTCCCGCAGAACTCTCCTGAACTGCGCCATTACGAAGGTTATACCGAAGCCATTGACGGGCTGGGGGTAGAGGAACTTTTTTTCCTCGATACTGGCACCCCGTGCAGTGCGGACTGGTGTGCCGAAAACCTGGCCAACACACAGGCACTGCACGCTGCAGGGAAACTGATCCTGGCTGTAGATTATGCTGTTAATACCAATAACATAGCGGATGCCTGTGAACGTTATGCGGAATACGGTTTTGCCGGCTATGTAACGGTAGTGGTACTGGACAGGGTAATGCCTACCTGCAGGGAATAAAGCCTACTGACGATGGAGAGATGCGTTGCTACGGAAGCGTAGCTGTCTTTATACCATCCAGGGTTGTCATTTCAGGCGAGTACGTGAAATCCCCGGTGTGGCTTAATGCTACTTTATAAGCTCTTTAAAAGGCTGCCTCTTGAAATGAAGGAGGGCTTTGTGTTGTTTGTATTCTAATCACGTTTTGCCTGAATAACTTAGTAACCAAATAACTCACGAACTCCAAGACTCCCCGACTCCAAAACTTTTTTCTGCCATTAGTTGATTAGTTCTTAGTTGTTTAGTAGGGGAGCTGGATGGTGCAATTTTGTTGTTACTCCCTCATTTGTCCAATCTCCGAATAACTTAGTAACCAAATAACTCACGAACTCCAAGACTCCCCGACTCCAAAACTTTTTTCTGCCATTAGTTGATTAGTTCTTAGTTGTTTAGTAGGGGAGCTGGATGGTGCGATTTTGTTGTAGCCCTCTTATTTGTCCAATCCCCGAATAACTTGGTAACCAAATAACTCAAGAACTCCAAAACTCCCCAACTCCAAAACTGTTACCCGCCTTAAATACGGAAGAACCTTTTAACCTCTCCTGTCCGGGGCCTTGGTATCAGCTTTGGAGGCCGGTTATGAAAAATTGAGGGAGCCGGTGAGGGGTGGGCGAAAAAAATTGGCTATCTTCCCCTGAAAAAACAGGATTATGCACTCCAGGGAATTGCAAGAAACCGAATATCATTCGTATTACAACAACTACATCCTGATGCTGGATGAGACAGCACTGATGGAAGCGTTGAAAACTACGGAAACCGAACTGCTTACTTTTATCAAGAGCCTGCCGGAAGACAGATTACAGTACCGTTATGCGGAAGGGAAGTGGAGCGTTGCGGAAGTGATACAGCATATTATTGATACGGAACGCATATTTACCTACCGCGCCCTGCGCTTTGCCCGCAACGACCGGACCGACCTTCCGGGATATGAACAGGACGACTACGTGCCTTTCTCTGATGCCGACAAGAGGACGAAGGAAGAACTGATGGTGGACTTCAAAGCCACACGACTGAACACGGTTTCGCTGTTTCATACCTTTTCTGATGAAATGCTGAAGCGCTCGGGCACGGCGGATGGCAACCTGATGTCCGTAAGGGCCGCGGGATTTATTATTGCCGGGCACCTGAAGCACCATCTAAAAGTGTTGGAGGAAAGGTACATGTAAATGAAGGGCGGGGCTTTTTATTCATTCGGTTTTGTTTCCCGGAGTGGTTATGACGGGGGATGTTTATGAAGTTATATAATGGTTAAATCTTTGTTTTTATCACATTAACTGTGCATAGTGTGAGATTTTTTGTTAATTTTAACATATTATTAACCTTTAATCTTACATTATAATGAAAACGAAACCTACTTACATGTTCAGGCTTTTTATGGCCTTACTGGCATTTGCCATTTACAGTTGCCAGAATGACACTACAGAACTTCCGGACGAAGTTACGGAAGAACAACAGACTACCGATGACCTGAAAAGCGCGTTAACTCCTTTGGCTAAGCAGGATTTACCGGAAAAAGTAAAAGAACAACTGGAACTTACCCGTGAAAACCTGGCGCAATACCTTCCTGATGCCCTGCAAATTACAGGTGTGGAGGTGCTTGGCAGCGTTACTACGGAAAAAGGTGTTGAACTCTCGCACCGTTCGGTGACCAAAAAGGAAAATGTTATTGCTTACGGGAATATTACGGACCCTGCCTCGGTACACATAGGAATGATGCAAAACGTATATTCCGGAAAGGCACTTTCTGAAACACAAAATCGTATGGCCGCCGCCGCTTCGCAGGAAATCAGGTCCGGCGATAACGTTATGGAGATCACCTGGAAAAGCGGGGAGTCCACTTACAGGACACAGTGCTTCTACCGCAATGACGGTATTGTATGGGACAACATCCTCAGCGGACTGGTGATGATTGACACCGAAGGACAAACGGAATCTTCGGAAGAAACGATGGCGCAAAAGGACAACAATGTGCAGTCCAGAACCTATTACCGTTGGTATAAGAGATGGTGGACCGCTAAGTGGCTCTGGGGTTCTGAGCGTGGCGAAATGGGCTATAAGATCACCATATACTATTCTTCCGGACGGGTATCGAATACGGATGTCAGTGACTGGGGACACATTTCCCTGGGGAAAGCGAGAAGCTACAGCCGCATTGTAAAGAATTCGGGAAGCTACGGCAAGTGCCAGTATGCCCTGGGCATGTGCACACCTTTTGGTTCGCTAAGCTATAATTCCAGTACGTTCAAGGTTTCTTTTTCCGGAATAGGAAGCAATGTTGTGGCTAACGGGTATAAATCACTCTATCCGTAACGGAGACTAACCGGATATAAAAGCAAAAAGCTCCCGTGTGCACTACGGGAGCTTTTTTATTTTTTAATCTTCGTCGTCCTCGGGGTCGTCCGGGACTTCCATGGAGCCGCCGATATCCCCGGAGTCGAAGTCGTCTTCGTCTTCGTCAAAGTTCTCCATGGTGTTGGCCAGCCGGGTACTTACCTTAACCAGATAAACCGCATCTTCGGTACGTACTTCAAGTGCTTCCACGGCTTCGTTGTTGGCGTTTCTGAATTTTATAATGTCGTTATCACCATAACCGTCGGGATATTTTTCCACCAACAGCGTCAGGATTTCATTGGTAAGCTTTTTATAATCAACTATTACACGTTTCATAGCAGGGGATTGTTATTTCTGGTCTAAAAATAAATCAAAATGAATATTACATGCAAGTTATTTTTTTTAACATTTTACATATCTAACAAATATGCAAAGATTAGCGGGGCTACAATGGTGGCATCCGACTCTATAATGAACTTTGGGGTGTCTATATCGAGCTTTCCCCAGGTGATCTTTTCGTTAGGTACGGCGCCCGAATAAGAACCGTAGCTGGTTGTGGAATCTGATATCTGGCAGAAATAGCTCCAGAACGGCACATCGTGCATTTCCATGTCCTGGTACAGCATGGGGACCACACATATGGGGAAGTCCCCGGCGATGCCTCCGCCTATCTGGAAGAACCCTACACCCTTACCGGAGTTTTTGGTGTACCAGTCGGCCAGGTACGCCATGTATTCTATACCGCTTTTTACAGTATCGGCCTTCAATTCTCCTTTAATGACATACGAAGCGAATATATTGCCCATGGTGCTGTCTTCCCAGCCGGGCACCACAATGGGGAGGTTTTTCTCGGCAGCGGCATACATCCACGAGTCCTTGAGGTCTATTTCGTAATACTCTTCGAGAACGCCCGAAAGCAACAGCTTGTACATATATTCGTGGGGAAAGTAGCGTTCTCCCTTTTCATCGGCTTCTTTCCATATTTTATAAATGTGCTTTTGCAGGCGGCGGAAGGCTTC
Organism: Sinomicrobium kalidii; assembly: GCF_021183825.1. Lineage (GTDB taxonomy): Bacteria > Bacteroidota > Bacteroidia > Flavobacteriales > Flavobacteriaceae > Sinomicrobium > Sinomicrobium kalidii. Next base: position 5,056,074 of record NZ_CP089211.1, read on the forward strand.
TTCCTCCGGGATACAGGTATCTGTGACCCGGTTAAGGCCTTTTTCCAGCAGTTCCCATTCCTCTTTTGGGGTAAGGTCACGATAGTGGGGTACGCGTTTGTAATGGGAATGTGCCACGAGGTTCATCAGGTCTTCCTCGAGGTTAGCCCCGGTGCAGGAAATGATCTGTACTTTGTCTTTACGGATCATTTCGGCAAATATCTTGCCCAGCTCGGCGGTGCTCATGGCCCCGGCGAGGGTAACCATCATTTTGGTGCCTTTCTGCAACTGTTGTTCATATCCCTTTGCGGCGTCTACAAGGGCAGCTGCATTGAAATGCAGGTAATACTTTTCTATAAAATCTGATATTGCTCCTTTCATAATCCTGTTTTTTTTTGATCCTTTGAGACGCACGGCCGTGCGTCTCTATCGGGAAATATTGATACTATCTGAAATCATTAATGGTTAATCCTCGTCCTCATCATCATCCTGTTTTCCGGTGTATTTGAATTTATAGGCCAGCATCTTGTAATACAACTTGGCGGCCAGGAAATCGGACGATTTTTCGGTTTCATCAGGACAAAGCTCCACAATATCGAACCCTACCACGTTTTTCTTTTTGAATATCTTTTGAAGGAATTCCAGTGTTTCGTACCACAACAGGCCTCCGGGTTCGGGGGTGCCCGTTGAAGGCAGGATGGAAGGATCAAAGGCATCGAGGTCTATGGTAATGAACACGTTTTCCGTCATCTGATGTACGGCGTCGGTCATCCATTCGTCATCATTGATGATCTCGTGGCCGAAATAGACCTGGTTTTCGTCCATGTGGTCCAGTTCGGAACTATCCATGCTCCGGATACCCACCTGTATGAGGTTTGTGGTTTTGCTGGCTTCGTGCAGGGCACAGGCATGATTGCATGCAGAGCCTTCATATTCCGGGCGCAAATCGGCATGGGCATCAATCTGTACAACGGTGAGCTCTCCGAAACATTCGTTGAATGCACGGATGGTACCTATGGATACGGAGTGTTCACCGCCGAATATGGTAACGAATTTATCCTGCCGGATATAGTTTTTGGTGGTTTTGTACACGGTCTCGACCATCTTTTCGGGAGAGGAGTTCTCCGTGATGGCGGGGGCGAGGTACACGCCTTTTTTGTAAGGTTCGCTACGGGTTTCGATATCGTACAGTTCCATGTTTTCGGAGGCGTGTAAAAAGGCTTCCGGGCCTTTGTCCGCTCCCTTCTGCCAGGTACTGGTACCATCGTAGGGAACGGGGATCAATACCACTTTCGCATCGTCGATGCGGGTGTATTTTTCAGGAATTCCGGCGTATGTTCTCTTGTTCATTGTATTGGGTTTTTGTGTTGGTAGTCCTGAAGTCCGGAGGCCGGAGTTTTTAGCTGTTGATTCTTCCGGCTTCTGACTTCGGATTTCCCGGCTTTTTATACGTTATCGTAACCTAAAATTTTAAGTAAGTCTTCTGCTTTTTGTTGTTCGGCAAATATTTCGGTGGAGATATTGCCGTCAGCGTCCTTGTCTATCAATATATGTTTGGGCGAGGGGATGAGGCAGTGCTGCAATCCGCCGAAGCCGCCTATGGTCTCCTGGTAAGCGCCCGTATTGAAAAAACCGATGTACAACGGCTTTGCCTTGCTGTATTTGGGCAGGTAAATGGCGTTCATGTTCTGCTCACTGTTATAATAGTCGTCGCTGTCGCATGTAAGTCCGCCCAAAAGGACTCTTTCGTATTCGTCGTTCCAGCGGTTGATGGCCAGCAGGATGAAACGCTTGCTTATGGCCCAGGTATCGGGCAGGGTGGTAATGAAAGACGAGTTTATCATGTTCCACTTCTCCCGGTCGTTCTGTTGTTTCTGGTACAATACCTCGTAGATAACGCCTCCGCTTTCGCCCACGGTAAAACTTCCGAATTCGGTAAAGATATGGGGTACGGGAACTTCGGCCTCCTCACAGGAGATCTTGATCTGGTTAATGATCTCGTCTACCATATACTGGTAGTCGTAATTAAAGGCGAGGGAGTTCTTGGTAGGGAAACCTCCGCCTATATTAAGACTGTCCACGGTAGGGCATATTTTCCGTAATTGTATGTATACCCTGAGACATTTAAGAAGCTCGTTCCAGTAATAGGCTGTGTCGCGTATGCCGGTATTGATAAAGAAATGCAGCATTTTTAGCGTAACCTTTTCGTTGGAAGCAATGGCCCTGTTGTAGAACGGTATAATGTTTTTGTAACCGATACCGAGCCTGCTGGTGTAGAACTCGAACTTGGGTTCTTCTTCCGAAGCTATGCGTATGCCGATGTTATAGTTACCGTCAATGGCCTCGCTCAAGAGGTCTATTTCCTCATAGTTGTCAATAATGGGAATACACTTTTTGTGCCCGTTGTTGATGAGTCCTGCAATGTTCTGTATGTATTGTTCACGCTTAAAACCGTTACACAGTACATAATGGTCCCGGGTGAATTTTCCCTGTTTGATGAGATTGTTCACAATATCGATATCAAAAGCCGACGATGTTTCAATGTGGATATCGTTCTTCAGTGCTTCGGTCAACACGTGCTCAAAATGGGAGCTTTTGGTACAGTAACAATAGTAATATTTACCGGGGTAGTTGTGCTTTTCCATAGCGTTGTTGAACCACTTCCCGGCTTTTTGTATGTTGTTTGATATTTGCGGCAGGTAGGTGAATTTAAGGGGAGCTCCGTATTTTTTTACCAGTGCCATGAGGTCTATATCGTGGAACTTCAGGGTATCGTTGTTAAGTGTAAATTCCTCTTGCGGAAAATAATAGGTTTGGTCTATGAGATCTATGTATTTCGTTTTCATTTATTGCTTTTGTATTATAAAATAAGGGTTATTAAAAGTATAACAAGATATAATATAAAAGCAAAGGAATCAAATACGCAATCTTATGGGATTGCGTACAAGAACTGCCCCTGAATACGAGTGAAGTATGGATGTTAATCGGGAAGTGAACTTAAAAACCCGGTCGCTCCACTTGGGAGCCGTATATGGAAATGACTTCCTCAAAACCATATACCCGGGGTTAAAAACGAGTTTCATTCTTGTTCAGCCTAATCGGGTACAAAAATGTATAAAAAAAATAAGTTGCCAAACAGGAACAGGCTTTTTTTGAATTTTTTTTTGTGATGTTAGATTACTGTTAAACAGTTTGTTACGGGTTTACATTGGCTTTACCTGATATATGGGGGTACCTGAGATGTTGCTACACTTTAAAAGTGAAGCCGTCCGATACCTTTTCTTTGTATTTTTCCTTGTCGAATTTATAGAGGAAAGAACCTTTTCGCGACGAGGTCATGTCTTTCTCCTTGAGTTTTACAAGTACGTCCATCTGTTTTATTTTCTTCTGGAAATTTCTTTTGTCCAGGTCTTCCCCGAGGATCACTTCATACAGCTTTTGCAGTTGGCGCATGGTGAACTTTTTGGGCAGCAGTTCAAAGCCTACGGGATTGGTAGATGTACGTCGCCTGAGCCTTCTGAGGGCTTTTCGCAGCATTTCGTTGTGGTCAAAGATCAGGTGGGGCACTTCTGATATGGAAAACCACTGTGCGGAATGCTCATCGAGCAGTTTCGGGTTGTGGTCGTTTATGTTAATGAGGGCGTAGTAGGCCACGGAAATGGTCCGTTCCACGGGGTCCCGGTCTACCTTGCTGAAGCCGTACAGCTGTTCCATATACACATTGTTCAGCCCTGTTAGTGTATAGAGCACGCGATTTGCAGCCTGATCCAGGGTTTCGTTTTTCTTTAAAAATCCTCCCATCAATGACCATTTTCCCTTTTCGGGTTCGAACCCCCTTTTGATAAGCAGTAATTTGAGATCATCTTCATCAAAACCAAAAATGATACAGTCCACAGCCACCAGGGCTTTGTCTTCTTGATTGTAATTGTAATCCATTAGTCCAAATTTATTTTTTCCGATAATAGTAAGAACACTATACAAAGAGGGGAGAAACGGTTTTGTATAAACAATTTTGTAAGATTATCTTTATTTATGGATAAATATACATTTAATTTTATGAAAAACTAAAATCCGGCAAAAATATTTTGTTTTCGGGCACACTGCATACTGCTTCAGAGGTTCAAATTGTGTAGTTCCTAATTCCGGGGCACTTTTTTTTCGATTATAATTAGCATTTTAATATTTTTTATTTACTTTTACAAATGTAAAACATACACTTTTAATCTTTAAAACTATGAAAACCAACACTATCTTATCGGTGGCCCTGTTCGGGCTATCCGTATTAGGTACGCAGGCACAGCAGAAAGTGGTTGTGCAGACGGATGCTGGAGAGCACACTATAAGTAAACACATCTACGGTCATTTTGCCGAACACCTTGGCCGTTGTATATATGACGGCTTTTACATAGGGGAGGACAACAAGACGATCCCCAACACCGCAGGGGTACGGAATGATATTGTTGATGCATTGAAAGCGCTGAAAATACCCAATCTCCGCTGGCCCGGCGGATGTTTTGCCGATACCTACCACTGGAAAGACGGAATCGGCCCCAGGGAAGAGCGCCCGACCATAGTAAACCGCTGGTGGGGAGGAGTGACGGAAGACAACAGCTTCGGGACACACGACTTTTTAAATATGTGCGAACTCCTGGAAACGGAACCTTACCTTTCCGGAAATGTGGGAAGCGGCACGGTACAGGAACTCATCGACTGGGTGCAGTATACAAACCACGATGGAACGAGCCCCATGGCCGACCTGAGAAGGGAGAACGGCCGCAAGGAGCCCTGGGACGTAAAATACTGGGGTATCGGTAACGAAGCCTGGGGATGTGGCGGAAATATGACTGCAGAATACTATTCTGACGTCTACAGAAAGTACGCTACCTTTCTTACGGGGTGGTCTAATGAAAGTGGTATATTCCGCATAGCTTCCGGGGCATCCGATGCAGATTATAACTGGACCGAAGTGCTGATGAAGAACATTAAGCACAACCTTATAGAAGGTATGGCACTGCATCACTATGCTGTAATAGAATGGAACAATAAAGGACCGGCCGCTACTTTTACCGAAAAACAATATTTCCGCACGATGCAAAGCGCCCTGGAAATGGAAGAGCTGGTAACAAAGCACAGCGCCATTATGGACAAATATGACCCGGAAAACAAGATAGCCCTCGTAGTAGACGAGTGGGGCGGATGGTACGATGTGGAACCCGGCACCAATCCCGGCTTCCTTTACCAGCAGAACACCATGCGCGACGCCATGATCGCCGCAACTACGCTTAATATTTTCAACAATCATGCAAGGCGGGTGAAAATGGCCAACCTGGCACAAACAGTTAATGTGCTGCAGGCCGTGATCCTCACCGATGAAGAAAAAATGATACTTACCCCTACATACCACGTAATGAAAATGTACAGTGTCCACCAGGATGCCACCCTGCTTCCGGTAGAATTCGACAATGTGGATTATACTTATAACGGGGAAAAACTTCCGGCACTTTCGGTTTCGGCTTCCAGGGATAAAAACGGAACTGTGCACGTATCACTGGCGAATATCGACGCTTCCGAGGAACATACGGTGTCCCTTAATTTGGAAGGGGTAAACCTGAAAAATACTGAGGGAACCATTCTTGCTTCCGAAAAACTTCAGGACCACAACACTTTTGAGAACCCGGAAAAAGTAACGCCGGGGAAATTCACGGATTTTTCCCGTAAAAAAGGGGCACTCGAAGTAGAACTTCCTCCATTTTCCGTAGTGACACTCGAATTTAAATGATTATTTTTTTGAATTAGTTTTAAATATTGAAAAACAGAATATAGTAACATGAGCAGTTATGTAGTTGGATTGGATTTTGGTACGGATTCGGTAAGGGCTGTACTGGTAGATACGGCCAACGGGGATACCCTCGAAAGCGAAGTACATTGGTACAGGAGATGGAAAGAAGGAAAGTACTGTAATGCCGGAAAAAACCGTTTCCGTCAACATCCGCTGGACCATATTGAAGGTATGGAAGCTACCATTAAAAAGGTGGTGGAAAGATCAGGAATAAAACCGGAAGATGTTCTCGGAATATGTATCGATACCACGGGGTCATCTCCCGTTCCCGTGGATAAAAACGGTACGGCACTGGCATTGACGCCGGGTTTTGAAGAAAACCCCAATGCGATGATGGTCCTCTGGAAAGACCACACTTCAATCAACGAAGCCGCGGAGATCAACCGCGTATCCAGGACCTGGGGAGGAACAGATTACACCAAATACATAGGAGGTGTGTATTCCTCGGAATGGTTTTGGGCAAAAATACTGCACATTGTAAGGAAAGACAGTGCCGTGAAAGAAGCTGCGTGGTCCTGGATGGAACACTGCGACCAGATGACGTACATTCTCACGGGTGAAAAAGATCCCAAAGCTTTTAAGCGGAGCAGATGTGCCGCCGGGCACAAGGCCATGTGGCACGAAAGCTGGGGCGGACTTCCGGAAGATGATTTTCTCTCCCGGCTGGACCCGTATCTCGTAGAGGTCAAACAAAATCTTTATACGGATACCCATACTTCCGATGTGGTAGCCGGTAACCTGAGCAAAGAGTGGAGTGAAAAACTCGGGTTGACCGAAAATACCGTAGTAGCTGTCGGTACCTTTGATGCCCATGCCGGAGCTGTAGGAGCCGGTGCCGAAGCTTTTTCCCTGGTAAGGGTAATGGGGACTTCTACCTGTGATATTATGGTAGCCCCCAAAGAGGTTATCGGGACCAATGCCGTAAAAGGTATTTGCGGACAGGTGGACGGTTCTGTTGTCCCCGGCTGGATGGGCCTGGAAGCGGGACAATCTGCCTTTGGTGATTTGCTGGCGTGGTTCCGGGAAATCGTATCCTGGCCTTTGGATAATCTGTTACAGGATACGGAATTACTTTCGGAGGAAACCAGGCAACAACTTAAAGAAGAACTCAGAAACAGGGTGATCCCCGAATTATCGGTACAGGCAGAAAAGATTCCTGCGGAAGAAAGTGTTCCCCTCGCTCTGGACTGGATAAACGGACGCCGGACCCCTTTCGCCGACCAGGCCCTGAAATCTGCCATTACGGGACTTGATCTCGGAACGAAGGCCCCGCATATATTCCGTGCACTGGTTGAAGCCATATGTTTCGGTGCCCGGAAGATCGTAGACAGGTTTGAGGAAGAAGGTGTGGAAATAAAATCGGTTGTAGGGATAGGCGGAGTAGCTAAAAAAGCGCCTTTCGTTATGCAAACCCTTGCCGATGTGTTAAACAGGCCCATACGGATTGCCGTTTCCGACCAGGCACCCGCACTCGGGGCGGCCATCTATGCTGCTGTTGCCGCAAGGGTATATCCCACTGTGGAGGACGCTGTAAAAGCTATGGGCAGCCCTATGGAAAAGACTTATGAACCCAGGGAAAATATGATCGGGATCTACAATGAAAAATATGCCCGCTATGAAACCCTTGCTGAGTTTATTGAAGAAGATACGCATAAGAAAAACACTATAAAAGTTACATCGGATGTCTGAATACAAAGCAATAAAAGAAGTGTGTTACAAGGCAAATATGGAATTGCCCGAACTCGGGTTAGTGGTATACACTTTTGGTAATGTAAGCTGCGTGGACCGGAAAAACAACGTCTTTGCCATTAAGCCCAGCGGAGTACCTTATGAAGACCTTGCCCCGGAAGACATAGTTATAGTCGATTTTGAAAACAATATTGTAGAAGGAAAAATGCGCCCGTCTTCAGATACGAAAACCCATGCTTACCTTTACAAGACCTGGGAAGATATCGGAAGTATTGTACATACCCATGCCACCTATTCCGTAGCCTGGGCGCAGGCACAGATGGACATCCCCATTTTCGGGACCACCCATGCCGACCACCTGACCAGTGACATTCCCTGTGCACCTCCCATGAAGGATGAATACATAGAAGGAAATTATGAGCATATGACGGGCAAGCAGATCATAGACTGTTTTAAAGAAAAAGGGCTGTCCCATACGGAAGTGGAAATGGTATTGCTGGGTAACCACGGGCCTTTTGCCTGGGGGAAAAATGCAGACAAGGCCGTGTATAACAGTAAAGTAATGGAAGAACTGGCTAAGATGGCCTACCTTACCCTGCAGATAAATCCTTCCGCACCGCGATTGAAGGATACTTTAATACAAAAGCATTACAACCGTAAACACGGAAAAGATGCGTATTACGGACAATAAATAACAAAAACAATAAGAATTCAAGTAACGTAAAAAACAAAAGGATAATCAAGCGATAAAAATGATAAAACTGAATGAACACGAAGTGTGGTTCGTCACGGGTAGCCAGCACTTATACGGGGAAGAAACATTAAGGAATGTTGCCAGGCATTCGGAAGAAATAGCAAAAAATCTCAATAACAGCAGCGAAATACCGGTAGATGTGGTCTTTAAACCTACCGTGACCACATCGGAACAGATCGCGGCAATTTGCCGGGAAGCCAATGTAACTGACCGGTGTGTGGGGGTTGTGGTGTGGATGCACACCTTTTCACCCGCTAAAATGTGGATAAAAGGGCTGCAACTGTTAAACAAGCCGATGTGCCATCTGCATACCCAGTATAATTCCGAAATACCTTGGGACGATATTGACATGGACTTTATGAACGAAAACCAGTCTGCCCACGGCGGAAGGGAATTCGGTTTTATGGTAAGCAGGCTGCGGAAAAACCGCAAAGTAATTGCCGGGCACTGGAAAGATGAAAAAGTGCAGAAGAAACTCGGAACATGGAGTCGTGTTGCTGTTGGATGGCATGCTTTCCAAACCACAAAAATAGCCAGGATAGGCGATAATATGCGGAACGTTGCCGTAACCGAAGGCGATAAGGTAGAGGCCGAGGTACGTTTCGGTTTCGCCGTAAACGGATATGGTATCGGTGATGTGGTGGAATACCTGAATGCTGTAACAGACAGTGAAGTGGAGGCGCTGGTAGCTACTTACAGGGAACTGTATAAAACCGATAATCCCGCATTTAATGAAACTTCCGTAAAAGATGCTGCAAGAATAGAGCTCGGACTCCGGGCCTTCTTGGAAGAAGGCGGTTTCGGAGGATTTACCAATACGTTTGAGGACCTTCACGGGTTTAAGCAACTACCCGGTATCCCCACCCAACGGCTGATGGCCGACGGTTACGGCTACGGAGGAGAAGGCGACTGGAAAACTGCGGCATTACTTCATACCATGAAAGTAATGACCCAGGGACTTGAAGGCGGAACCTCATTTATGGAGGATTACACCTATGATTTCCGTAAAAACGGTTCCAGGGTACTAGGGTCGCATATGCTCGAAATATGCCCTTCCATAGCTTCGGGACAGCCCAGGCTGGAAGTACATCCGTTATCCATCGGAGGAAAAGAAGACCCTGCGCGATTGGTGTTCGATGTAGGAGCCGGCCCCGCCATAAATGTGGCACTGATGGATATGGGAAACAGGTTCCGCCTGCTGGTCAACGAAGTACAAACGGTAGCACCGGAGCACGACCTGCCCAAACTTCCCGTGGCCCGCGCTTTGTGGAAACCCGAGCCTGACCTTGAAACTGCCGCATCCGCCTGGATACTCGCAGGGGGCTCCCATCATACGGTGTACAGCAAAGCCGCTACAACCGAATTCATGGAAGATTTTGCAGAAATTGCAGGGGTAGAGTTGCTGCCCATAGATAAAGATACCATTGTCCGGGATTTCAAGGATAAGTTACGGTGGAATGAAGTATATTACCACTTGTTTCAAAACAATATGTAACATGTTTTGACGCTGCTTAGCAACCGGAGGAAAGACTAATCGGTTCCGTCATTTTGAATGGAATCGGAATCCACCGGTTGCTAAGCAGCGTCAAAGCACACCAGTCAAATTAGAGATCTATGAAAACCTATTATTTAACTGCTGTATTATTTGCCTTGCTGGCCTGTAATACCAAACAAAAGAAACAGGAAGAACAAAAGGAACCGGCAACAGGGGAAAAGGAGGTCCGGACCTCCGTAACCCGTGAAAAGTTCGGCACATTGCCCGATGGAAAGGAAGTGGAACGCTATACACTTACCAACACCAATGGCATAGAAATGAAGGTGATGACCTATGGCGGGATCATTACCTCCCTGAAAACTCCCGATAAAGAAGGAAAAACAGGAGATATTGTGCTCGGTTTTGACACTTTGGAAGACTACCTGCAGAAAGTACCCTACTTCGGAGCAATTATCGGCAGGTATGGCAATCGTATCGCCAATGGGAAATTCACTTTGGATGACACCGAATATACCCTGGCACAAAATGACGGAAAGAACCACCTGCACGGGGGGAATAAGGGATTTGACAAGGTTCTTTGGAAAGCCTCGGAAGCAAAGGTAGACAACGGCACAGCCCTGAAACTCCGGTATAAAAGCAAGGATATGGAAGAAGGGTATCCCGGTAACCTGGATATAACTGTAACCTATACCCTGACCAATAATGACGAACTCAAGGTGAATTACCGGGCAACCACCGATAAAAAAACGGTGGTGAACCTTACTCAGCATTCCTATTTTAACCTTGCCCCGGACAGCGAAAATATTCTCAGTCAGGAACTGCAGTTAAATGCCGATGCTTTCCTCCCGGTAAGCAAAACCTTGATCCCTACCGGAGAATTAAAAAAAGTTGGAGGCACTCCGTTTGATTTCAGGCAATCCAAAACTGTAGGGAAAGATATCGAACAGCAGGATGAGCAGTTGAGCTACGGGAATGGCTATGATCATTGCTGGGTGCTGAACGGTGAAAACGGCAGTATGAAAAAAGCCGCTTCCCTTTACGATCCTTCAAGTGGCCGTGTGATGGAAGTACTTACCACAGAGCCCGGCATTCAGTTTTATTCCGGAAACTTCCTGGACGGGTCACTGACCGGGAAAGGAAATAAAAAATACGGTTTCCGTTCCGGTTTGTGCCTGGAAACGCAACACTATCCCGATGCTCCCAACCAGCCCGATTTCCCGACTACGGTGCTCAACCCGGGAGAAGAATATAACACAACGACTGTTTTCAAATTTTCTGTTAAATAAAACTTATGGAATCAGGGGACACCTCACTTTTCCATAAAAACCGACCATAACACATGAAAAGTTTAGATACTTTAGACTGGATATGTATATCCATTTACTTTTTAGTCCTGTTCGGCCTGGCCTTATGGGTAATATTAAAGAAGACAAAAAATACTGAAGATTATTTCCTCGCCGGAAGAAATATAGGCTGGTTCGTAGTAGGAGCCTCCATATTTGCTTCCAACATCGGCTCGGAACACGTAGTGGGGCTGGCCGGTGCCGGTGCCGGAGATAAAATGCCCATGCTTATTTTTGAGATCCAGGCCTGGGTGGTACTGATCCTGGGCTGGGTATTCCTGCCGTTCTATGCACGCAGCGGTGTGTTTACCATGCCGGAGTTCCTGGAACGGCGGTTCAGCGCAAAATCCCGGTGGTTTTTGTCCGTTGTATCCCTGGTGGCTTACATACTCACTAAAGTTTCGGTTACAATATATGCCGGAGGGGTAGTGGTTTCCGCATTACTCGGTATCAATTTCTGGGTAGGTGCCATAGCCACAGTGATTTTAACAGGAGTTTATACCATTTTCGGGGGGATGCGTGCCGTGGTCTATACGGAAACCCTGCAAGCCATTATTCTTGTGATCGGTGCGACAGCGCTGACCTTTATCGGCCTGGATCATGTTGGCGGATGGGGAGAACTGAAAGCTACCCTCGGACCGGAATACTTCAACATGTGGCGACCGCCTTCCGATCCCGACTTTCCCTGGCCGAGCTTGTTCATCACCAGTACCATTATCGGTATTTGGTATTGGTGTACCGACCAGTATATCGTACAGCGGACATTGACGGCAAAAAACCTCAAAGAGGGAAGGAGAGGAGCCATTTGGGGTGCGTTCCTTAAATTGCTTCCCGTGTTTATATTTTTAATTCCTGGAGTTATAGCCCTGGCCTTAAAGCAAAAAGGATTGCTGGAGTGGGATACTCCGGACCAGGCTTTTCCCGTACTCATGAGTAACCTGTTACCTTCGGGACTTCGCGGACTGGTAGCTGCAGGCTTGCTTGCCGCCTTGATGAGTTCCCTCGCATCTGTGTTCAATTCCTGTTCTACCCTGTTTACCGTGGATATCTATAAAAAACTCAAACCGGACACCCCGGAGATAAAACTGGTACGTATAGGACGAATAGCAACATTGGTCGTAGTGTTTCTCGGTATAATCTGGATTCCCATCATGGCCAATATATCCGGTGTGCTTTATGAATACCTGCAATCCGTGCAATCCTATATAGCCCCTCCGATTACTGCGGTATTCCTGCTCGGTATCTTCTACAAGCGGATCAATGCCACAGGAGCATACGCTACGCTGGTTATCGGTTTTATCATCGGGATGGGCAGGATCGCTATCGAATTGATGAGTGACAGTTTTACATCGGGGAGTATACTGCATACCCTGGCAACAATGAATTTCCTGACTTTCGGCGCCTGGTTCTTCCTCTTCTGTATTATATTGCTAGTAGCGGTGAGCCTGTTAACTCCGGCTCAGGATGAAAAACAACTGGCGGGACTGACATTCGGCACATTATCATCTAAGGAAAAAAGCAGTGAAAAAAGCTATTCCTGGGTAGATATTGCCGCTTCCGTAGTGATCCTGGCTATTGTGATCTGGGTAATGATATCATTTAACGGAACTTAATAATTACAAAGAAATCAAAGCTTGTTTAAAGCCCCGGGAGCATCGTCTTTCGGGGCTTTTATTTTAACATAAAATCACTCTGAATATGTACGTTTTAAGATTATTTGTAAGATTTTATTGAGTTATTACCATATAAGGGCGATAAAATGCTAATATAGTATTAAAATCAGCTAATATCTTATTTAACAGGATGGAGGGTTAGTTTATACTTTTATAACGTGTATAGGATACACTTTATAATAACTAACTCTTTACGTACTATGAAAACGAATAATCCATCTATCTTTTCATTATGGAAAAGAAAAACAGATTTCGGAGCGGTAAACAGGCAACTTTTTTTTATACTTTGTTTTTGCTGGTCCGTATCGTCCTTTGCACAGCAGGTTGTCAGGGGAACCGTAACGGATGAACATGGAATACCTATCGGCGGAGCCTCAGTATTGGAAAAGAACACCACAAATGGTAGTGTCACCGATTTTGACGGAAACTACGAACTGACTTTAAGCACTGAAAACCCCGTTATCGTAGTGTCTTATTTGGGATTTCAGACCACTGAGATGAATGTGGGGGACCGCACGAACCTGGATATCCTTTTAAAGGAAGATATGCAGGAATTGGATGAAGTAGTGCTCATCGGGTTCGGGACACAGAAAAAGGCAGACGTAACCAGTGCTGTAGCTACAGTCAAATCCGAGGATTTCATCCAGGGAAATGTAAGGGACGCAGCGCAGTTGATCCAGGGAAAAGTTGCAGGGCTGACCATTTCCACACCCTCGGGAGACCCCACAGATGGTTCGCAGATCAATTTACGGGGGATGTCGTCATTACAGGGCGGGACAAATCCTCTGGTCCTGATTGACGGTGTTCCGGGTAACCTCAATACTGTAGCTCCCGAAGACATTGAATCCGTAGATGTACTGAAGGACGGATCGGCCACAGCCATTTACGGTACCAGGGGAACCAACGGTGTGATTATCATAACCACCAAAAAAGGCAACTACAATATTAAACCTACCATAGAATACAATGGTTATGCCTCGCTTTCGACTATCGCTAACAAACTGGATTTTTTAAGTGCTTCGGACCTTCGGCAAAAATGGGATGAGGGATATACCTTTACCGGGGCAAACCTTCAGGATTTCGGAGCAGATACCGACTGGCTGGACGAAATTACCCGGAACGCCTACAGCCAGGTACATAACCTTACTTTCAGAGGAGGTAGTGAATCTACCAATCTTACTGCCTCGTTGAATTACAGAGATATAGAAGGGATTTTTCTGAAATCGGATAACAAGAAATATACCGGACGGATCAGTGTTAACCACGCCATGTTCGACAACAAGCTGAAAACTAATCTCGGACTTATTGTAAGTGAGCAAACATTCAGTGCCTTAGGTGACGGAGATAGTTTTGATCCCTATATTTACAGGCAGGCCTTGATAAGAAACCCCACGGAGCCCGTAAGGGACGAAAACGGGAACTGGTTTGAGAGAGATGTATACTTTTACGATAACCCCGTAGGCTATATCCAGGAAACTATCGGGGAGAACAGGTACAGAAATGTCCGTTTCGACATTAGTGTGAGCTATGATTTCAGTAGTAACCTCAGTGTCAAAGGGCTTTACACCCGAAAGGGGAATTCCAACATCCGTGGTTTTTACCGGACAAAAAACCATGTGTCTACGGTAAAATACGGACAGGACGGGTTCGCTTCCCGGGGAACAGATGATTATGTCGGGAATTACGGGCAAATAACCGCAGATTATAACCAGGAGTTCGGAAAACACAAGTTAACGGGCTTACTGGGATATAATTATGAAGATAACACCAATGAAGGGTTCTGGGCCAATAATCGCCGTTTTCCTACCGACGGTTTTGGCTATAATAATTTGGAAACCGGTCAGGGACTTCAACTCGGTGAAGCGGGTATGGGAAGTTATAAGAATGAAGATAAGCTCATCGCGTTCTTTTCACGGGTGACTTACAATTTTGACGACCGCTACCTGCTGCTGGCCAGTTTCCGGCGGGAAGGATCTTCCAGGTTTGGCGAAAATTACAAATGGGGAAATTTTCCCGGGATTTCGGCGGGATGGCGCATCAGCCAGGAATCTTTTATGGACAGTGTTGACTGGGTCTACAACCTGAAGTTAAGGGCCGGATTCGGGATTACGGGAACCAATGCGGGATCCAGGTATCAATCGTTAAGCGGACTGACGTATAGAAATTACTTTTTGTACAACGGAAACTGGATAAGGGAACTGGTGCCCACAAGGAATGCAAACCCCGATTTGCGGTGGGAGAAAAAGGAAGAGTTCAATTTCGGACTGGACTTCAGTTTTCTCAATGACCGTATAAATGGTTCCGTAGATTATTACAGCAGAAGGACTAAAGATGCATTGTGGAATTATAGTGTTCCCACACCTCCTTATTATTACAGCGAAATGACTGCAAACGTAGCGGAGATCAAAAATTCAGGGCTGGAATTTTTGGTAAATGTTATTCCGTTTAAAACGGATAATTTCCAATGGACGGCCAACCTTACCTACTCTACCAATACCAATGAAGTGGTATCCCTTTCGAATGATGAATTTCAGCTTACCAACGACTTTTTTGACGAAGGGGCTACTGGAGAACCCATACAGGTAAGTACACACAGGATACAGGAAGGACAGCCGATAGGAAACTTCTTCGGGTGGAAAAGCGTGGATATTACCGAAGACGGGATCTGGCTGATCGAGACTCCCGACGGAGATGTCATCCCCGCTACTGAATCCACTACGGAAGACAGACAGATTCTGGGAAATGGCCTTCCAAAAGCTTATTACAGCTGGAACAATACGGTGAAGTATAAAAACTGGGATTTCCAGATGAACATGAGGGGAGCACTGGACTACCAGATACTCAACTTTTCCAGGATGTTCTATGAGAACCCCACAGTGGATTACAATACGTTAAAATCGGCCTATGATAAGGTTTATGGCAAGGCGGTACTCAACGATGTTCAAAGATTGGTAAGCTATTATGTGGAAGATGGGGATTTTCTCAAAATTGACAATATAACCCTGGGGTATACATTACCTAAGTCGGTTTTAAAATTTGCGGAGAATTTCAGGATCTACGCATCAGGTTTAAACCTGATTACCATTACCGGATATAAGGGGGTTGATCCGGAGGTGAACAGGAACAGGGATTCGGCTAACGGGGTAATTCCCGGAAATGACAACAGGGATAAATACCCTTCTACAAGAACCTTTTCATTAGGAATTAACTTCACATTTTAAAACACGGAACCATGAAAACAAATTATATAACTTCATTTAAGATCAGGACCTTGACACTGGGCATTCTTTTTGGTATGTCACTTTTAGGGTGCACCAAGCTGGACGAGGACGTTTTTTCGGAAGTAACGGAAGATTCTTTTGTTCCTGCCGATTCGGATGTAGTGGCTGTAATGGCTTCGGCCTATACACCGCTGCGATATATCATGGGATGGCAAGGGTTATTCGACCTGCAGGAAGAACCGGCCGATATGATCGTCACCCCTACGAGGCCCAACGGATGGGATGACGGGGGAACCTACAAAAGAATGCACAAGCATGAATGGGATAACCTCCAGTGGCAGCCCAGAAATACCTGGATCATGTGTTTTAAAGGAATAAATAATGCAAACAGGGTGATCCTTCAGGTGGAATCCGGGGACCTTCCCGTAACTGAAGAACAGGTTACGGATATTGTAGCGGAAATGAGAGCGCTTCGGGCCCTGTATTATTCCATGCTCCTCGATACGCATGGAAACGTACCGATCATTTCCAGTTACAGTGATGAGCTACCCGTTCAGAATACCAGGAAAGAAGTGTATGATTTTGTGGTATCTGAGTTGAACGAAGTGATTCCTTTCCTGTTGGAAGTCACGCCGGAAAATAAAAAATTGACTTACGGACGTATGACCAGATATGCGGCATATCACATACTGGCCAGAGTATATCTCAATGCAGAAGTATATAGCGGCACGGCCCGGTGGGCAAAATGTATAGAAGCATGCGATGAGATCATAAACGGAGGTGCATATAGCTTGTCAGGGAGTTATAAAGCTGTTTTCGGGGCACATAATGAAGATAATCCCGAAATAATATTCGCCGTTCCTTACCATGAGATATATGCTAACCAGGGAGATTATTATATATGGAATGCCCATATGAAGATGTTACTGCCCGACCACAGACGGGTCTTTGATATGGAAGCACAACCCTGGGGAGGGTCCAGCTGTAATCCACAGTTTATAGATAGTTATGATCCTAACGATAATCGATTGGAAGATACCTGGCTTATGGGAGACCAGTTTGATGCCAATGACGGAAGCGTGGTGATGACCCTGGTCAAGGAAATGCCGAGTATCAAAGGCTGTGATTTTACCGAAGGTTTCAGATGTGGGAAATACGAAATCGAACCCGGAGCTACAGGCTCTTTAAATAATGATTTTCCATTTTTGAGATATACAGATGTCCTGATGATGAAAGCCGAAGCGCTGTTGAGGACCGGACAAAGCGATGCAGCCGCACAGATAGTAACGGAGATCAGAATGCGGTCCTTTGACGATCCTGCCGATGCTGCGGTTACCGGAGCAGAACTCGAAGGAGATACTACTGTTGAATACGGAACACTGGCAGAAGATGGAAGTATCGACAACCCCGGCGATCAATCTCCCGTACAATACGGGCGTTTTCTCGATGAACTCGGATGGGAATTTGCCTGTGAAGCCAGAAGGAGGACAGACCTGATCAGGTTCGGGGTTTACCAGACAAAAAGCTGGTATAACCATGAGCCAAAAGGAGAGTATACCATCTTGTTCCCCATAGGCCTGGAAGAAATGAACACCAATGCCAACCTGGAACAAAATCCGGGATATTAATAGCCTTTACTTTTGAATTTAACCTATAAAGCAGACACCTATGAAATTAACCGATCTTAAAACAAAAAACGTGAATAACCGTAAGGGGTCAGTCCTTACACTATTTTTTACAGCAGCCATTCTGGCCGTTTTGATTACCGGATGTGCCAAGGTAGATCCGGAACTTCCGGATACTGATCCGGAAACACCATCTGAGGGAGCATTCGATCCTTCTGCGGTGGATACCTCCAAAATCTATATCCCGCAGGAGTTTAGCGATATGGATTTTTTTGACAGTACAAGCACCTGGTATTACGGACGCAGCAGGCAGTCCGAGCATTTCATTGTGTTTTGGGGAGAAGATTACGGAAACCGTGATCCCGGCTCGGCCGAAGTTCCTGCTGCATACCGGGTGGATATTGACGACATGTTAAACAAGGCCGAAGCGTTTTACGACCTGAACGTCAATGAACTCAAATTTGCCGAGACCGGAACAGGAAACTCCAATCTCGACAATTATAAAATGATGATCTTCCTGTACTATCAGGATGAATGGCTGGCTACGGGTTCGGGTTACGACGATGTTATCGGGGCTTTATGGGTAAGTCCCAATACTTCCCAGCCCGTCGGTTCGACTATTGCCCATGAAATAGGGCACAGTTTCCAGTACCAGGTACATTGCGACCTGGGAGGCGGATCGGGCTTCCGTTACGGCTTTGGCGGGAACGGCGGTAATGGCTTTTGGGAACAGACCGCACAATGGCAGGCCTATCAGAGTTATCCCGATCAGGCATTCACCTCTCACCATTTCGGGGTGTATACCGAAAACTATTTCAGGCACATTTGTCATGAAGATTATCGCTATGCCAGCTATTTTATACATTATTACTGGGCAGATAAACACGGGAAGGATATTATAGGCAGGTTATGGCGTGAAGCGGAAGAGCCCGAAGATCCCATCCAGGCCTATATGCGTATTACCGGGATATCGACACAGCAGTTCAATGACGAAATATACGATGCGGCCACCAGATTTGTTACATGGGACCTCGATGCCATACGGGATATCGGTGCAGATTACATCGGGGCGCAAACCTATAAAAGTACAATGCTTGACGACGGTAGCTATCAGGTTACTTACGATCACTGTCCTGGAACTACCGGTTACAATGTCATCCGGTTAAGTGTTCCGGCGGCAGGTACCGAAATAGCCACCGAATTTACCGGCATGGTGAATGCTTCGGGCTTTAACCAGGTGGAAGCCCCCGGAAGGGCAGGATGGCGGTACGGTTATGTAGCCCTGCTGGAAGGTGGCAGCCGGGTATATGGCGATATGAACCAGGGAACAAACAATACCGTCTCTTTCACGGTTCCGGAAAATTGCAGTAAATTATGGTTTGTGGTTACCGGGGCACCGGATACCTATGCCCCGCATCCCTGGGACGATGACGAAAGCAATGACGACCAATGGCCTTACAAGGTGAAATTTACAAACACCGACCTTTACGGGAACATCCCGATCGATGAAACACAACCACCTGCCGATGTAACTTTGACATATGATATAAGTTTTCCGTATAGTGCCGATACTTATCCGGGCACGTCTGTGGTACTGGATGAAGACCTTGCCGACCTGGCACAGGCTTTTGTTCTGCAACCTAACGAGATCGCGAACGAAATGGACGGCAGTATTACATTCCATGCGGTGGAAAGTGACGGCAGTCTTAACAGTGAAACCACGGCCAATGGGTACGGACACTGGTTCGACGCCAATGGGGATGTATCTGCCTGGGGCAGCAATGCGAGGGTGTATGCTGAATACGATGCCACAGCCTTTAAGTTCGACATAGGACAATATCCCGGACAATGTGCACCCGGTGACCAGTATACCATAAAACAGGCTTTGGTATATGAATATGAACCCGGACAAACCGTTCAGGCAACCTTTGTATTCAATATTACAATTCAATAAAAACAATTGATAAATAATTACTGACAAAATGAAATTTACATCGGTGAAGTTCACCTATCCGGAGGATGATCCTTTGAGGACAGCACCCCTTTTTCCCGATCTTAAATAGAATCCGGGAAATTAGACAGTGATGAAGGAGTGATAAGTTCTTTAATTTAGCACCAGGTACTGTATAAATTATGGGAGCAACCCTCCCGATATTGACAATAACCATATGAAGGTAATGATTACAAAGAAAATTAAAAGGATTATGATTGCCGGATTTTGCCTGGCCGGTACGTGGTTTGGACATGTCCGTGCACAGGGCGGCGATCAGATATTAGACGGGATAGGTGAAACGGGATTGGTTGCACGTTATATATTCGACGGAGATGGCAGAGACTGGTCCCGGAATAATTTGCATGCCGGAATTCAGGGTTCCGGTACGAAATTTATCAATGATGACAGGTTCGGGGAGGTGTTGTCACTTTCCGGAAAGGGAAAATCTTTTGTCGCCGTTCCCGGAGAAGTGCTTACAGGAATAGAATCGCTTAGTATAACGGGATGGATTTATCTGCGTTCGGAGCAACGCGGTCAACGTTTTTTTGATTTCGGAACGAATGACGGAGCGCATTTTTTTGCCGCACCTGTCGGAACAGATGTCCGGGAAGGATACCAGGCATTAATTACAACTGCTACCGAAGGCAAGAACGGCCCGGTTTCATCCGCCATAGAGGTTGATCGCTGGGTACATCTTGCCGTAGTTGTTGACCTTCCCTCAAAATCCATGCGTACGTATGTTGACGGTAAACAGGTGGGAGAAACCGGGGATATGTCTCTGGAGTTGGGAAAAGTGTTTGGCAATGAGTCCGGAGAAAAGAACCTGCTCTATATAGGAAAATCGATTTTACCCGGGGCACCTTATCTCAATGCCTATATACATGATTTCCGCATTTATCGCATTCCCCTGCGTACAAAACAGGTCGCCAGAATTTATTACAATGCGCTGAAAGGCGTGAATGAAGATACCGCAGGTATGGGTAAGCAGGAAGACGATCTCCCGGAATTTTCCCCGGCCACACCGCAACTTTATAATGAATACCTGGTTGATATACCGGATGTGGAGGTAGAGACCAATGTGGGCTATTTACCGGAGTTACCCCGTTATGTACAGGGAACATACCGCGATGGGGTGGATGGTCCGGAAGTACGTGTGCTTTGGCCTGCTCCGGCAGATAATAGCGATGTGCTTCAACCGGGACATTACACAGTGACAGGTAGAGTTGCCGGTACAGACCTCCGGCCGAAGGCCAGGGTATCGGTAAAAAACGGGAAAGAACCTGCTACACCCGATCGCAAATTGGAAACCTTTGGCCTGGACCAGGTTTTCTTAAGGCCGGATGTTCATGGACATGATACCGGATTCATGGAAAATCGCGATAAATTCATAACCACGCTGGCCAAAACGAATCCTGACGCTTTCCTCTATATGTTCCGCAATGCCTTTGGACAAAAACAGCCCGAAGGAGCAAAGCCCCTGGGAGTTTGGGATAGCCAGGAAACCAAATTGCGGGGACATGCTACGGGGCATTACCTTACAGCGATCGCACAGGCTTATGCCGGTACGGCATACGATAAGTCACTCCGGGATAATTTTGCGGACAAGATGAATTATATGGTAAATACCCTGTATGAATTGTCGCAAATGTCCGGGCGACCACCGGAAGCCGGTGCTGCGTATGTGTCTGGTCCGGCAGCTGTGCCTCCCGGACCGGGGAAACAGGATTATGATTCTGATCTCAGCGAATCGGGTATCCGTACCGATTACTGGAACTGGGGTGAAGGATTCATCAGCGCTTATCCCCCCGACCAGTTTATTATGCTCGAAAACGGAGCTTCCTATGGAGGACAGAATACCCAGGTATGGGCACCTTATTATACCCTGCACAAAATTCTGGCCGGGTTGATGGACGTGTACGAAGTAAGCGGTAATAAAAAAGCACTTGATGTGGCTACGGGTATGGGAAATTGGGTATATGCCCGCTTAAGCAGGTTACCCACGGCGACACTTATAAAGATGTGGAATACTTATATTGCCGGTGAATTCGGAGGCATGAATGAGGCTATGGCACGTTTATACCGGATCACCCATGAAGAACGTTACCTGAAAGCAGCCCGGTTATTTGATAATATCGACATGTTTTTCGGAGATGCGGAGCATTCGCACGGACTGGCCAAAAATGTAGATACCTTTCGCGGGCTGCATGCCAATCAGCATATTCCCCAGGTTGTAGGGGCTATTGAAATGTACCGCGACTCCGATGCCCCCGAATATTACCGGGTGGCCGATAACTTCTGGAATAAGATAACAAACGATTATATGTACAGTATCGGAGGGGTTGCGGGAGCACGTGATCCTGCCAATGCAGAATGCTTTGTCAGCCAGCCGGCCACCCTTTATGAAAACGGGTTCTCTGCTGGTGGACAGAACGAGACCTGTGCCACATATAACATGCTGAAACTGACCAGGAACCTGTTTTTATACGATCAGCGGGCAGAGTTGATGGATTACTATGAGCGCGGGCTGTACAATCACATTCTGGCTTCTGTGGCCGAGGACAGCCCGGCCAATACCTATCATGTTCCGCTCAGGCCGGGGTCCGTGAAACAATTCGGAAATCCCGGTATGACAGGCTTTACCTGCTGTAATGGTACGGCCCTCGAAAGCAATACCAAACTACAGAATTCCATTTATTTTAAAAATAAGGACAACAGTGCCCTTTATGTCAATCTTTATATCCCTTCAACATTAAAGTGGAACGAGCGTAATATTACCGTGGAGCAAACGACTGATTTCCCGAAAGAAGACCGTATCCTTTTAACCATTAAGGGAAGCGGAAAATTCGATCTGAATGTGCGCATTCCGCAATGGGCTACCCAGGGATTTTTTGTAAAGATCAATGGTAAGGAGAAAAAGTTTAAGACCAGGCCGGGAAGCTATCTTACGATAAGCCGTAAATGGAAAGACGGCGATACCATAACATTGCGAATGCCATTTACATTTCACCTTGAACCTGTAATGGACCAGCAAAATATTGCCAGCCTGTTTTACGGACCGGTGCTGCTCGCCGCCCAGGAGTCGGAACCGAGAAAGGAGTGGCGTAAAGTAAGCTTAAATGCCGGAGATATCGGCAAAACGATTAAAGGTACTCCGGGGGAATTGCAGTTCACTATTGACGGTGTGAAATTCAAACCTTTTTATGAAACCTACGGACGTCATTCGGTGTATCTCGATGTTACGCTGGAATAAGACGAAAGACACGGGGTGCAGGTTAATATCAGATTATCATAAGTCCTATGTCCTGTAATCCTAAGTCCAGCTGGCAGTTGTTCAATATTAAAATGAGTATGTTAAAAAACAATTACCGTTTCCTGTGGAGCTTCATATTAGGAGTAATTTCCGGGTGCACATCCCCATCCGGCGACGGAGTGCTGCTATCTCCTTCCGGACAGGAGCGTCCCGAAGATAAAGAATGGAAAACGGAATATTGGAGTCCGGAGCAACATTACAGTGACATACGGTCTGACGGAAGCGATACGCGCATACTTATGATCGCTTCAGACACCCTTACCACAGACCGTTGGTACCGGAGTGTTGCCGTAAAACCTTTTTCGGAATATCGTATATCGGGATATATAAAAACCGAAAATGTACGGGGAGAAAACGAACATGCCGGAGCAGGGTTCCGGTTGGGGGCTATTGACATGGAGAAAGACACCCTGTTCCGGAAAGATAACGACTGGACCTTTGTAGAGATCCCTTTTAAAACCGGGGCCAATGATGCCGTGATGATCGAGTGTTTACTGGGGAAATCGGGAAAGGCCAGCGGTATTGTGTACTTTGATCGCATGCGTATTGAAGAAGTCTCGTCCAGCGATCTGAAACCCCGGGTAAAAATCGGTCTGGACAGTATCAGGGAACCGATGTCTCCATACTTGTACGGACAGTTTATAGAGCACATGGGCAAGTGTATTTACGGAGGGATTTGGGCCGAGATGCTCCGGGACCGCAAGTTTTACCATGCCCCGGGAGCAAAAAGATCACCGTGGCAGACCAATGTGGATACCACAACAATTTTAACGGATAGTACTAAAAACTATTCCAGGGGAAATATGCCCGTTCTGGGAACATCCAGCGGTAAAATTGTACTCACCCAGGATAGCCTGGTATTGGAAAAAGGGGAAAAATATGTGGGACGGATTGTTTTTAAGGCTGAGCAGGGTGTCACCAAAATGGAGGTATCCCTGGGCACGGAAGAAGAAAATAAAGAAGAGAGAATCTCAGAAATCACCCGTGGCGGATTTGTAAAGGTCCCATTGGAATTTACCCCGGTATCTTCCTCTAAAAACGGAAAACTCGGCATAACTTTTTACGGTAAGGGAAAAGTAACCCTCGCTGCCGTATCCCTGATGCCCGAAGATAATATCGACGGGTTTCGCCCGGACGTACTGGAACTCATGAAAGAACTCAACGCTCCCGTTTATCGCTGGCCGGGAGGTAATTTTGTTTCCGGTTATGACTGGAAGGACGGCATTGGCGATCCGGATACCCGGCCCACGAGATATGAACGGGCCTGGAACGGACTGGAATATAACGATGTGGGTATCCATGAGTTCATGCGTTTGTGTAAATTGCTCGGTGCCGAGGCCAACATTGCCGTAAACACAGGACTGGGAACTGCAGTAATGGCTGCTGAAGAAGTGGAATATTTTAACGGAGATGTCAGCACCGGAATGGGAAAACGGCGTGCCGAAAACGGTCACCCCGAGCCTTATGACGTAAAGTTGTGGGCCGTGGGCAATGAAATGTTCGGCGACTGGCAACTGGGGCATATGCCCGTAGAAGATTATGTCAAAAAACACAATAAGGTGGCCCGGGCCATGAGAGAAGTCGACCCGGATATTGAACTTATTGCCGTAGGTTTTCCGGGGGAATGGAATGATATGATGTATTCGCATTGCAGTGAGAACATGACTTACATCAGTGAACATTTTTACCGGCAGGACTGGCATGCAGGGGGGCTCCTTACTCACGTAAGGCAGATACCGGACGCCATTCGTGAAATCGCCGATGAACATCGCCGGTGTCGCGAAGAATTTCCCCGGTTAAAAAATAAAGAGATCAAAATTGCACTGGACGAGTGGAATTACTGGTACGGCCCTCATGTTTACGGTTTGCTCGGAACGCGGTATTATTTGAGAGACGCTCTCGGAATAGCTGCCGGATTTAATGAATTCTCCCGGCAATCAGATATATTTTACATGGCCAATTACGCACAGACTGTCAATGTGATAGGTGCCATAAAAACGACAAAAACCGATAGCTGGCTCGAAGGCACCGGACTGGCCCTGAAACTGTATCGCGAACATTTCGGAACCCGGCCTTTGACTGTCAAAGGAGTTCCGCAACCCCTGGATGTTGCCGCCACACTTTCCGGAGATGGTAAATTCCTGACCGTATCGGTAATCAATGCCACGCATAATAACTATCCCCTCATACTGAATATTGAAGGACAGCAGATAGAATCCGGGGGACGGCAATTTAGTCTTACCGGAGAAAACGATATGGCGTATAATGATGAAAATAACCGGGAACGCATCCGGATCGTCCAAAATAATATTACACTGGAAAATAACAGTATAACCATCCCCCGGGAAAGCGCAAATATTTACGTTTTTCCATTAGTCAAAAAATAAAGCGAAAACTATAATGATAAAGGATATTAGAAATCTGACAACTGTAATATTGGTTCTGATCAGTATTCATACAACAACAGCGCAGGATTACTGGAGCAAGATTACAAACAGGCCGTCGGTACTGGAACTGGAAAGCGGCCTTTCAACCCATAAAACAGGTGCTCTTCGGCTTAAACTGGTAAAGTCCTCCCAAACCATTGCCGCACTGTCTCCCGGTACTGATCCGGATTTTGACTTTACACCCGGCAATCGCCTGGCTGTTCGTGATAAGGACAGTCTTTATCACCTCGGGGATATCAATTTAAGGGTCAGGGAACCGGGCGGTGAATGGAAAACCTATTCCACGGCATCAAAACGCGCCCCGGTACAGGTATTGGAAGTTTCGGGAAATATATTGGCCGCTGCCGACCTGTCAAATACGTTGCCTGACGACATTCCCCTGTCGGTAAAACGTTATTACAAAACAGAAAACGGTAACCTGGTGATGCATTTTAAAATCACGAATACTACCGGGACTGAAGTAGAAATGGGAGGCCTGGGCATTCCCATGGTCTTTAATAATATACTCGAAGGGAAATCCCTCGACGAAGCTCATGCCCAAAATGTATTTTCTGATCCGTACATAGGACAAGACGCCGGTTACCTGGAGGTAAAACGCCTGCACGGCAATGGTCCCGATCTTCTGGTGGTTCCGGGGGAGAATATGCCTTTTGAAGCGTATCGCCCCTTACTCGATGATCCCACGCCCCGGAGCATTGTTTTCGAAGGGTTTCACGAGTGGATGGCACATAGCCTGGCCTATGCCGAAAACGAATGGAAAGGAGCGAAGCAATGGAACAAACCGACTTCGGAAATACTTCAACCCGGGGAATCCCGGGATTATTCCCTGAAATTTATCCTTGCTGATGCTATCCGGGAAATACCGGATGTACTTGCACAACAAAACCGTCCGGTAGCTGTGGGGATTCCGGGATATGTGTTGCCATTGGATGTAAGGGGACAACTTTTTCTTCGCTATAAGGAAGAGGTGGATACATTTACAGTTGAACCCGAAGGTGCCTTGCAGATAGAACCCGAAGGTATTACATCCGAAGGGATACGGAAATATGCGGTTTACGGTGAAAAATGGGGGAGGACACGGCTTACCGTTCGGTATAAAAACGGTTTGGAGCAAACCATTCATTATAAGATCATAAAACCGGAAAGTGAGGTAGTCAGGGACTTCGGACATTTTCTTATGACCGAGCAATGGTTTGACCGGGAAAACGACCCTTTTCGCAGGAACCCTTCCGTGATCAGTTACGACTATGAAACGAAGAAACAGGTTGCCGAAGACAGCCGGGCCTGGATAGCCGGGTTGAGTGATGAAGGCGGTGCGGGAAGCTGGCTGGGAGCCGTGATGAAACAACTGGTACAACCGGATAAGGAGGAACTGAAAAAATTGCAACGCTTTGTGGATGAAACGCTTTGGGGAACCATTCAGCACAGCGACGGACCACAAAAATACGGCGTTAAGAAAAGTGTCTTTTATTACGAACCGGAGCAGATGCCCGAAGGGACTTACAGCAAGGACATAGATTACAGTACCTGGGCAGCCTGGGACAAAAAAGGTGCGGATGATGTGGGAAGGTCGTACAATTATCCCCACGTAGCGGCCGCATACTGGGTGATGTACCGCCTGGCCAGATACCATACCGGATTGGTAGATAACAGAGAATGGGACTGGTACCTTAAAAATGCTTATCACACGGTTATAGCCATGACAGAACAGGCTCCTTACTATGCACAGTTCGGTCAGATGGAAGGTACGGTATTCCTCAGGATACTGGAAGACCTGAAACGTGAGAATTACACGGATATGGCCGAAACTCTGGAAGCCAAAATGAAAGAAAGGACTGAACACTGGCATACGCTGAATTATCCGTTCGGTAGTGAAATGCCCTGGGATTCCACCGGACAGGAAGAAGTTTATGCCTGGTCCGATTATTTCGGTTTTGATGAAAAAGCACTCGTAACACTAAATGCCATCCTTGCATACATGCCCGTCATACCGCATTGGGCATATAATGGGAATGCCCGCAGGTACTGGGATTTTCTCTACGGAGGAAAACTGTCCCGGGTGGAAAGACAGATACATCATTACGGTTCCGGGCTCAATGCCATCCCTGTACTTGCCCGATACCGAAAAAAACCGGAAGACCTGCACCTGCTGAAGGTGGGCTATGGCGGATTGCTGGGGGCCATTTCCAATATTACCCGTGATGGTTTCGGTCCTGCCGCCTTTCATTCGTTTCCGTCCGCATTGAAAATAGATGGTTTATCGGGAGATTACGGTTCCGGTTTTTTCGGATATGCCGTAAACACCGCAACATACATTACCAAAGACGATGAGCTGGGGTGGTTGTCTTTTGGCGGAAACATGACAAAAAAAGAGGACCGGATAACAGTGGAACCGACCACGGGAGCCAAAAACAGGATTTACATCGCACCGGAAAAAATGTGGCTTACCCTTGATGCCGGGACTTTTAAAAAAGTAAGCTATGACGGGCAGACGGGGCAGGTGGAAGTTATACTGAACCCGAAAGATGAGTTTACACCCGTGGCCTATCTCAGGGTAGAGGGGGAAAAGAAAAAGCTCCCCTATAAAAAAGTGCGGGGAGCCTATGCGGTCAAATTAAAGAATAAGGAAGTAAGGATAGCGTTATAAAACCGTTATTCTTCACTCTTTATCTTTCCGTTTGATTTGATCTTAATATCCGGCGTGTGGTAAACCAGTGAATTTTCGGGTACAGAACTGGTGAGCCACACGTTACCTCCTATAATACTGTTGGCACCGATTACGGTTTTTCCTCCCAGTATGGTAGCATTGGCATAAATGGTAACATTGCTTTCCACGGTGGGATGCCTTTTCACATCTTTAAGCGATTTCTCCACGTGAAGCGCACCGAGAGTAACACCCTGGTAGATTTTTACCCGGTCTTTGATCACCGTTGTTTCACCGATAACGATCCCGGTAGCGTGGTCGATAAAAAATGATTCCCCGATCTGTGCCCCCGGATTGATATCCACTCCCGTAAGACGGTGTGCATATTCGGTCATTAACCTGGGAACGATGGGCAGGCCATACAGGTGTAACGGTCTGCTCAGCCTGTAAATGGCGATTGCATAAAATCCCGGGTAGGACAGGCATACTTCTTCGATGGTCCTGGAAGCCGGGTCATTTTCAACGGTCGCCTTGGCGTCGAGATTGAGTTTCCTGAGAATTTCCGGGAGTTCATTGAGATAGCTTTCCCAGATTTTTCCGCAGGGTTTTCCCGGGGCCCAGCAGGCCAGGTCAATAATCTCCTGGAATTCATTTTCAAGCAAATCAATATTTTCGGCTACAGAAGTATCATTGTCAAATAATGTGTAGAACAGGCGGGAAGCAAAGGCTTCGGTTTTTTCCTTTAATACAAATTTCAGATTGGGAGTCTGTTTGTGTTTTATAATGTTCGATATAATGGTTTCTTTTTTCATGGTGTGTGTTGCGTTGTTTTTTGCCATACAGGGCAAAAGGGTTAGGACTATATTTTTTTAAAATACCGGTTTGAACACATTAATAATTGTGTTTTAAACCGAAAAACTCGTAAAAAGCGGAAGAAGCAGGGAATACCTCCCGGGGATATTTAACAGACACCGATGAGGGATTTAACTCTCCAGTAGGTTATATACAAATGATGAAGGTAAAACATGTACTATAACTTTATGGCTGTGAAAGACAAAGTTAAGAACCTTATGTTACATATTTGTTAATTTTTATATTTTTAAACAAAAAAGAGGCAAATGCTAACAAAAATATTCGGAAGTGCCGTTTTAGGGGTGGAGGCCACAACAATTACCGTAGAGGTCAATGTTGCCCTGGGAGTGGGCTATCACCTGGTAGGGTTGCCGGACAACGCCATTAAAGAGAGTAATTACAGGATAGCTGCCGCCCTGCAGAACAACGGGTATAAAATTCCCGGAAAAAGGATCACTATAAATATGGCACCTGCCGATATGCGCAAGGAAGGCTCGGCTTACGATCTTACACTGGCCATTGGCATACTCGCTGCCTCCGGACAGATAAAAAGTGACGGCATAGAAGAATATATCATTATGGGCGAACTCTCCCTGGACGGCAGCCTGCAATCCGTAAAAGGAGCATTGCCCATAGCCCTGCAGGCAAAGGATGAAGGTTTTAAAGGCCTCATCCTGCCCGAACAAAATGCAGATGAAGCGGCAATCGTGGACGGAATGGAAGTCTATGGCGTTGAAAACATAAAACAGGTTATCGACCATTTTGAAGGAAAAAAGCTTTTGGAAGCGACCGAAGTGGACAGCAAACGGGAATTTTACCGCAAACTCGATTTCCCCGAATATGATTTTTCCGATGTAAAAGGACAGGAAAGCATAAAGCGTTGTATGGAAATAGCTGCCGCAGGCGGACATAATATCATTCTTATAGGTCCGCCGGGCTCCGGAAAGACCATGCTCGCCAAGAGACTGCCCAGTATATTGCCGCCAATGACCATACATGAGGCCCTGGAAACCACTAAAATACACAGTGTCACGGGACGGACAGAAAATTCGGGATTGATGACAGATCGTCCCTTCCGCTCACCGCACCATACAATATCGGACGTGGCGCTGGTAGGAGGGGGAACCTATCCGCAGCCCGGGGAAATATCGCTTTCACACAACGGCGTCCTCTTTCTCGATGAACTCCCGGAATTTAAACGCAGTGTCCTGGAAGTCATGCGCCAGCCCCTGGAAGACCGGGAAGTTACCATTTCGAGGGCCAGATTTACAGTCACCTACCCTTCTTCCTTTATGCTGGTGGCCAGTATGAACCCGAGTCCGGGAGGTTATTTTAACGACCCGGATGCCCCCGTAACTTCCTCTCCGGCAGAAATGCAACGTTATCTCGGTAAAATATCCGGTCCGTTGCTGGACCGGATAGATATTCATATTGAAGTAACACCCGTACCTTTCGAAAAACTTTCGGACGACAGGGAGGGGGAAAGCAGTGTGGAAATACGAAAACGTGTAACCGCAGCACGGAAAAGACAGGCCGCCCGTTTTGAAAATTCTGGAAACACCCATTATAACGCCCAGATGAATACCCGGCAGATACGGGAATATTGTGCGTTGAATGACGCTTCCGGAGCGTTACTTAAAAATGCCATGGAACGGCTGAATTTGTCGGCCAGGGCCTATGACCGCATACTGAAAGTAGCCAGGACCATCGCCGATCTGGATAATGCCCCGGAAATTTCGGGAAACCATATCAGCGAAGCCATACAATACCGTAGTCTTGATCGCGAAGGGTGGTTGGGGTAATTGCCGATGGAGTTAATTTGATAATGTGGCAATTTATCGCAAGCCTGTGAAATTTTATAAAACAACAATAAAACCATCAGATAAAAACCACGAGGATTATAAGGTTTCGCCCTCCGCATACTATCTGATACCTAATGTCTAATAGCTACAAAATGAAACAACTTTTTACCGCGTTATTGCTTGTACTGGTTTGCTGTACTCCCGAAAAAAAGAAAAATACTCCCGACAGGATCAGTAAAGATTCCCGGGAAGTAAAACTGACCCCTGAAGAAGCCGGAAGATTGGCCCGGTTACCACTCAGTTGTATGCAGACCGAATATCCCAATAAACTGAATCAAACGCTGAAAGATTCTACCGATATTCAGCCCCCGCAGAAATTACACCCGGCCTTTTACGGCTGTTTTGACTGGCATTCGTCCGTACACGGGCACTGGATGCTTGTCAGTCTGTTGAAACAGTTCCCGGATATGGAATTTACAAAAGAAGCGCGACAAAAACTCAGGGAGAACATATCCCGGAAAAATATTCTGGCTGAAGTTGACTACTTCAAAAAAGAACCGTCCTACGAGCGAACCTACGGATGGGCATGGTTATTGAAACTTGCCGAAGAACTGCATATGTGGGACGACCCTATGGCGCGGGAACTGGAAGCGAACCTGCAACCGCTCACTGATATTGTCGTCAAAGGATACCTGGACTTTCTGCCCAAACTCAATTATCCCATACGGGTAGGGGAACATCCCAACACTGCTTTCGGGCTTACTTTTG
This sequence comes from Sinomicrobium kalidii, assembly GCF_021183825.1. Lineage (GTDB taxonomy): Bacteria > Bacteroidota > Bacteroidia > Flavobacteriales > Flavobacteriaceae > Sinomicrobium > Sinomicrobium kalidii. The sequence continues at coordinate 5,087,508 of NZ_CP089211.1, forward strand.
CCCATGACTACGCAAAAGCGGTGAACAATACCGAACTTCTCGGACTCATAGGTAAAAGAGCCAGGGATTTTTACCTTAGTGATGCGGATTGTCCCATGAGCTGGGAACCCGGAGGATTTGACTTCCTGTCGCCATGCCTGGAAGAAGCCGACATTATGCGAAGAGTGCTTCCCAAGGAAGAATTCCGGGACTGGCTTCAAAAGTTTTTGCCACAGTTGGGCGATGATTCTTTTAGTTTGGAACAGGGAAAAGTATCGGATAGGGAAGATGGCAAACTGGTGCACCTGGACGGGGTGAACTTTAGTCGGGCGTGGTGTTTATACGGAATAGCGGGGGACCTGCCCGAATACAAACACTTGCGAAAAATAGCCGATGATCATGTACTGTAATCACTTCCCCATATTGTGGACGACAATTATGAAGGCACTCACTGGCTCGGTTCTTTTGCCGTATACGCCATGAACACTGCACGCTGATGTTTGGATTTCTTAAAAATATCGGCCCGGGAACACTGGTTGCCGCGGCATTTATCGGGCCCGGCACAGTTACCGTGTGTACACTGTCCGGGGTTGGATTCGGATACGCCCTGCTCTGGGCAATGGTGCTTTCTATTGTGGCCACTGTGATCCTTCAGGAAATGACCGTACGTATCGGTATCATCACAGGAAAAGGACTTGCCGACGTTATCCAGGGCCAGTTAAAATATAAATGGCTGAAAATACCTGCCATGATCCTGGTTTTTTCGGCCGTAGTTATTGGAAACACGGCCTATGAAGCAGGGAATCTAAGTGGGGCGTCCCTGGGCGTGGCCGGTCTTTTCGGGGAAAAATATGACGCTGTTTACCCCCTTGTAATAGGCGTTATAGCCTGTGTGCTTCTCTTTATCGGGAACTACAAGGTGCTGGAACGCTGTATGATAGGACTCGTATTGATCATGAGTTTATCCTTTTTATGTGCAGCGGTGATCACCAAACCTGACCTCGGGGCTGTTCTTCGGGGTGCTTTTGTTCCGGGATTCCCGGAAGGCAGTATATTTACCATTATCGGTCTGGTGGGGACTACGGTGGTCCCTTACAATCTTTTTCTGCACGCTTCGCTGGTAGGGGAACGGTGGAAACGGGAGTCCGATCTGAAACCGGCGCGGAAAGATACCCTGATTTCTGTAGTCCTGGGAGGAATGGTGTCTATGGCCATTATCATAACCGCAGCCGGAAGCGGCCTGACGAATGTAGACAATGTAATGGATATGGCCAGGGGATTGGAACCCCTCTACGGCAGGTTTGCCACATATTTTATAGGTACGGGTTTGTTTGCAGCCGGGATCACCTCATCGGTGACGGCTCCGCTTGCTGCAGCTTATGTGGCTAACGGATGCTTTGGCTGGAAGGCTTCCCTGGCCGATATCAGGTTCAGGATGGTGTGGTTTGTAATTATAGGGATCGGGGTGGTTTTTGCTTCCCTGGGCCTGAACCCTATAGAGCTCATTTTGTTTGCCCAGGTAGCCAACGGTATTTTACTGCCGGTAATAGCCCTGTTTTTATGGTGGGTGGTGAACAGGGCAGGAGTGTTGGGCAGGTATAAAAATACCTTTATACAAAACCTGGCCTCGGGGATCATCATCCTGGTGGCAATGGTACTGGGAATACGGAGTATTTTTAAGGTTTTGGGGTGGTGGCCCTGAAAAATATCCCTTTTTATAGTGCACAAAACGGGTTTTACTAATTTTGTTAACCTAATAATCCAATAACAATGTCCGAAATAAACCTCAACTGCGACGTAGGCGAAGGCCTGGACAACGAACACCTGTTAATGCCCCATATATCTTCATGCAGTATAGCCTGTGGTGGCCATGCCGGTGATGAAGAAACCATGCAAAGGGTAGTGGACCTTGCAATAAAGTACGGAGTGCAGATCGGAGCGCACCCGTCTTATCCGGACCGGGAAAATTTTGGCCGTAGGTCCGTGAACATGGTGTCGGAAAAATTGATCGCTTCGATCCGGGAACAGGTTGGGGCACTTGAAGATATTGTAGGGAAAAAAGGGGCGGCATTGTATCATATCAAGGCACACGGGGCTATGTATAACGATATGGCCCGGGACCGGAACACGGCAGAAATATTTTTGTCGGCCATAGAAAAATACAGGGAAAGTGTTTTTATATATGCTCCCTGTAATTCTGAGATAGAGAGGCTTGCGGTCTCCGAAGGCTTCAGCATAAAATACGAAGCCTTTGCCGACAGGAATTACAACGACGACCTTTCCCTGGTGCCCAGAAGTGCGGACAATGCCATAATCCACGATAAGGAAAAAGTCCTGGAGCATCTGCTTTTCATGACAAAAGAGGGTAAAGTACTTACCGTAAAGGGAAACAAGGTCGCCATTAAAGCCGATACCTTTTGCCTGCACGGCGATAATGAACATGCCGTGGAAATACTGGAATTTCTTTCAAAAGCATTCAAGTGCCGAAACGGGGTATAATGTTGTTTTTGTTATGCAATAAGCCGATCGAAGATGCCTCGAATAACTTATAAATGTTTTATGACGTGTTGTTCCAAAAACTGATGGGGCTGCAGTACTTCGATCTCCGAAAAGTAAAAGTCACCGGTGTTTTCCGTTACAATACATTGACATCCCGCGTTTAAGGCGGCGTAATATTCCAGTCCGTCCTCGAAATGTTCGACAGCTTTGTGCTCTGCAGCAAGCACGACAGCCTTTCGGTCTGCTTCGGCGATATGGATTTTGGAAATAAGCATCCGGATCTTTTGTCTGGCCATTTTTCTGCCGCTTTTCTTTTCGGCAAAATAAAAAGCGATGGCCAGGCATACCGGAGAGGTGAACAGTTTAAATCTTTTGCTGTCCGCCAGACTCAAAAGTCTTGAGGAATAACTGAACAACGGATATTCTTTGTTCAGCACCGAAACCAAAATATTGGCGTCTAAAAATACCTTCATTTTTTGTTTTTGAAGAACTCTTCTTTTGCCGATTTTCTGCTTCGGGGGGTGATCTTGTATTCGGCTTCGCCTTCTGCCACCATATTTACCCAGCTTGCAATGGGCAATTCTTCCAGGTTTTGGTAATGCCCGCTGGTAATTTGTCGGTACAGGAACTCTGTGAGCCTCGACAGGCTTACGTTTTGGGATTGGGCAAATGCTTTGGCTTTATCGATGACATCTTTGTCAAAGGACAAGGTGATTTTGGCATCCATAACACGGGATTTTTAATACGACAAAAATATAAAATTAATACGTATTACTGGCAGATAACCACTTTAAATTATAAATTTATGCAGGATTAACTTTTAAATTCAGAAGCTTTTTTGGTAATTAGCGATATGTGTTTGCCTTTGAAGGACTATAACCTTACATACAAGCCCGTGGGAGAAAAGGCCATGCTTATCGAATGGCCGGAGGAGATCGATGACGCTATCCTGGAAGATGTCATCCGGTTTCGGAACAGTATCCGTAAAACCCTTGATGAGGATTGCGAGCTGGTACCCGCGTATCACTCTCTTCTCATTATTTTTCCGAAGAAAACAGACACGGAACAAGTCACCCGTAAATTCCGAAGTTTATATCCCGAACGGAAAAATAAACCTTTAAAACGGAAGCTATGGAAAATTCCCGTGTGTTATGATGAAGAGTTCGCGCTGGACCTCACCCTGATCGCGAAAGAAAAAGGCATGACCGAAGCAGAAATAGTAAAGCTGCACACCGAAGGCACATATACCGTATATGCCATTGGTTTTTTACCCGGTTTTATGTACCTGGGAGGACTGGACGAAAAACTGTTTGCGCCGCGTAAGGACGAACCCAGGCCAAAGATCGCCCGGGGTGCCGTAGGGATAGGCGGAAAGCAAACCGGGGTATATCCGCAGGAAAGTCCCGGCGGGTGGAATATTATAGGGAATTCGCCGGTAAGGTTGTTCAATGCCGCAAGGGAAAAGCCGTGTAAAATAAAAATAGGGGACAAGGTTCAGTTTTACAGCATAAAAAAGGCCGAATACGAATTGATAAGTATTGAAGCTGCGGCCGGAGTTTATAAGATAAAGAAAGAGAAGTGGTATGATTAAGGTGGCAAAACCGGGTTTTTATACTTCTGTACAGGATACGGGGAGAACAGGATACCGGGATATGGGCGTTCCGGTTTCCGGGGCCATGGATACTTTTTCTGCCGTACTGGCCAACCGATTGCTCAATAATGATGATAATGCCGCTGTTCTGGAAATAACCATGACGGGACCATCACTGGAGTTTACCGCGGCTACGCATATTGTACTGACCGGGGCGAAAATGAACCCTGTTGTAAATGATGTTGATATGCCTTATAACCGGGTAATAAAGATAGCGCCGGGAGATGCACTTTCTTTTGGAAAATTACAAAAAGGCTTCCGGGCATACCTCGGACTAAAAGGGGGGCTTAAAACCGAACTGGTGCTAAAAAGCCGGTCGTTGTATACACCGGTAACCCCATCGGCCCGGATTTTGGAGGGAAATACCCTGCCTTATGAACCCTTTACCGGCGATATAGAAAACCTTATCGAAATAAAGATCGACAACGAATTTTTGTTTGATACCCGGATCGAGGTGTATCCCGGACCGGAATACGGATTACTGCCAAAAGCCGATATAGCGCGTCTAAACACCACAGGGTTTACCATTTCTGCACAAAACAATCGTATGGCCTACCAGTTGGAAGAACGGTTGTCGCCTAATGACTTGAGTATCATTACTTCGGCCACTTTGCCCGGAACAGTTCAGCTTACACCCTCCGGAAAGATGATTGTTTTGATGAAAGATTGTCAAACTACCGGCGGATACCCCCGGATTTTACAACTTACCGAAAGAAGTATTTCTGTTTTGGCACAGAAGAAAGCGGGGGATACCATCGGGTTTCATGTAATTTGAAATCATCTTATAATGATGCAGAACGCGCTTTTCTGGCCACCATAATCCTGTAATAATTGGCTACGTAAATGCCTGTTAATATAAATGATTGTTCTGCCATGCTACAATAGGATATATCATAATCACATTGCAATTTTCCCCATTTGGTTCTGGGTTTACATTGTAATACGGTTTTTCTTTTTGAGTTTTCGATCGTATAACTTTTATTGAAAAGCCCCTTTGTTTTAAAAACATATTTTCCTTTATCCGGATAGTTAATGATAATCTGTCCTTTCCAGTTTGCATGCAGGGTTGCTATTTCTTTATCGTTGTAGGTTATTGAGATCCCCTTTTTTAAGAATCCAAGTGGTTTTATTTGATAACATTCCTGGTTTTTCAGGGTGATTTGTGCTTTCCTGGAAAAAGACTTAATATAGGTCAGTTGGCCTTCACATTGCCCATTATCCATTAACTGATATGTTTTTTCATTGATGCAGTTTACTTTCATCGGTTTGGAATTTTATGGATTTAACTACGACCCCAAGACTGTGATTTGTAGAATGATGAATATCGAAGTATTATTTATAAAACTTCATCATTCATGGTTCTGCGGTTTGTCATTCGTCATTCTGTGCGGGTTTAATCGCTTTTACTATCTATTATTCAAAGAAAGGTTACGCGTATCCAGTTTGTGCCTGGCCGCTTTTTTTATGGCCGTCCTTGTAGAGTCGTTCAGAATATATTCTCTATCGGGTACGGTTAGTTTATCTAATGTTATGTATTTGTTTATCAAATCCTTATTTAAGGCATATTGATCGATCTTGTCTCTATCCGGTTTTTTCGGATTTTCCCCGATATCAGAATCTCCCGTGCCGGATTTTTTTTCGAGCATAGCAGCCAACTCGTTTATGGCAGATTCATAGTTTTCTGTTAATTCTGTTAATTGTGCCATATCTACGGTCATAGTGTCCACTTCACCCCTTAGTTTGCTGTTATTACTGGCCACAGGAACGCTAAAGAGTCCGACCATTACAGTGGAAAAAAGTACCAGCCCCATAAAAAACCATATGGTTTTAATGACGATCTTCCTGGGGGCTTCACGGTGAAATTCCGACCGCATCATAAAGTACGTAAGAACAACCAGGACAAAAGCAAAACCGGAAATACCGTAACTCAATATTTTGTCTGTGATGATACTGGTTATGTCGTTCATTTTGTGTTATTTTTAATATCTTCCGTTTACGATCTCTTCTATCAGTAAACCTTCTGCTGCCGATATCCGGGTGCGCTGACGGCTTAGATTGGTGGGCATAATGCTGTCATTTGTAATGATGGAATTGAGATTTACCATATCATCTTCAACAACCTGGCTAAAGGAAGCCCCGTCGTTAAGCCTGTTCCGGATGAGTTGCCGTGCTTCCACTAACAGATCGTGTATCCTGCTGCCAAAGGCCGCTTGTGTCCATGCGCGTTTGGCATCGCTGTTCATCCTGTCGAGCAGCATCCGGCGTTGTTCCGCAGTAAATCCGTTTCTGAATTCGTGATTGTGGAACCGCCGTAAGAACCTGCGGTGTCTCATTCTTATTTCAACGATAAAAGCGGCGAGCAGGTCCCTTTCCCTCAGGTACGCGGGATGTACATTTCTTCTGAATGACCCGGAAACCCTTGAGTTTCCCACAACGGGCTGTACTTCGTTACGGATGGAAGACGGGAAATACCTTTTGTAGTCGTACACCCAGTCAAGTCCGGACCGGCCTTCGGTATGCGCGTCCCTTCCCGCAGTTACGATCCTTCTTTCGGACCGGGAAATTGCCGTTCTTACACCCGATTCCCTGATAGCCACTGCCAGGGCAAAAGCAATATCGATCTGGTTTCTGTCCTGGTGCGAGCGTTCGTCCCGGTCTTCGGTAAAGAGCCGGATGGTATTCCTGATATGCCGGTCTGTATCTTCGTTTTCCAGTTGTTCCAATAACTGGTTTATACGCTCAACTTCGAGATTTCGGCGCAATCTGCCCCTGGAGGTGGTCACCAAAAAACCGTCGTCGGGAATCCGCATTCTTCGCTTTACCCGTTGTACCTGCGATTGGGTGAGGGACGCCGGGGAAACCGGGGTATCCCACGAATCCGTATCCTGATCCGGGGCTTCGTCATCATAGACTTCATCCCTTACCGGGGCGTCATACATATCGCCATATACTTCTTCTTCCGTAAAGGTCATATCGGCAGTATTATCGCCATATACCTCTTCTTCCGTAAAAGTCATATCGGCTTCGGGCTGGCTGTCACCGTTTCCTTTGGAAGTATTTCTCCGGTTGTCGGTTTGTGGTTGTTTGCTTATTTCCTCACTTTCGTCACTATCATCATAAGGAGGGTCATTTATGGGTTCGTTATCATAGGGGGAGCCTCCTTTTTCGTAATCGTCTCCTCCTTTTGACGGGGAACCGCCATAATCGTCATTATACGAATCATTTCCTTTGGAATAACGGTCATCGTTATAGGAAGAACCTCCCTTTCCATATGCCCCTCCATCATCATAGTGCCCTCCTTTTGACGGGGAACTATCATAATCGTCATTGTAGGGATCATTTCCTTTGGAATAGCGGTTATCCTCATAGGAAGAGCCTCCTTTCCCGTAACCACCATCATCATAATGCCCTCCTTTTGACGGAGAACTGTTATAATTGTCATTATAGGAGTCATTTCCTTTGGAATAACGATCATTGTCATAAGAGGAACCTCCTTTTCCATGGCCCCCTCCTTTTGATGAGGACGACCTGTAATTTTTATTACCACTGTTTTTACTTGTTCTTTTAGCTGTCATGACTTTATTTTTTTGTTAGATATAATCTGCGTCTTTTATCGGGTTGGGAAAAGGCGCTATCTTTTTTGCCACCACACCGATAAGCTGAAGACCTTCTACATTGATTTCTTCTGTTTTTTCTGCTTCTTTTTCCAGGTTGATATGTCTGCGGAATAGCTTGGTTTTCTCCCGGGAGGACAATGCAAATGTTATTTTTAAAGGTTTGTACCCGGAAACATTTACCTGCAATTCATACCTTTTTTTCGCAATTAGGTCCGCAATGAGGATATTTATTTGTTTGTTGGAAAATGTAATTTTAGCCGGCTTGTTATTGATAAGTATTTTTATATCATGAGGGGTGACTTTTACGGGGGTACGGGTGCCCTTTTCAGTAAAAATAAATTCACTTCTAACCTTGTGGAAAACAATTTTTTTAGAAAGTAACACGGGATTCATGGCCTTTAAAAATGTTTTGGGAATGGCCTTAACTTGCCTTTTCGGCTCCGTTTTTACCTTTACCTTTGTTTGCAGGCGGGGAGCGAGGGTAACAAACTGGCGTTGTTTTTTTGCAATAATGTTTTTTGCGCTTTTTCCGCTTCTTTTCTCTTTGCTTTCCAGTTTGGCCGCTACATTCACTACGGTCTTTCTGTCGATGTTCAGTGCGGTGTTTACCGATTTTAACCGGAGGTTTTGCCCGGCTTTTAACTGTGCGGTGTTAATAATAAAAGGCCCTAAATTCTGTATTTGATCTTTTTGTAAAAGCCTTTGGTTCTTTTGGGATTGCCGGGGCAATTTAATAGTGACATTCCTGATAAAAATAAGTTTGCTGGTGATTTTTGGGATATGGACCTCTTCCTTGTTCAGAATATGGATATTCCAAAAAGGGGAGCGCAGAACAGATTCGTCAAACCAGGGCCTTGTAATATGAGCAAACAAGAGTTCAAATTCTATTTTTTCGATGTCGATATCGGCGAGTTCGGAACCTCCGAAAACCTCACTGTATTCCTGTTCATTTACACTTTCTAACAGTGTGTTTAGTTCCTGTTTGCCGATCTCAATTTTTTTCCAGTCTACCTCGTTTCCCCTGTACAGATTGTTTGGGGTACAACTGGTGTAATAAAAAGTCTCTTCTATACGGGTTCTCCTGGAGCTTTCTAATTTGCTTTTAGTGTCTATAAACCGGTTCATAAATCTTTTAAACTCATCTTTTATGATGACGAGGATCTCTTTTTCCACCTTGTCTTTGTTCCCTGCATCTGTCCATTCCTTTTCGATCTTTTTAAGGTTTTGTTCTTTCATTTCTATTTCCAGGGAAGTTGTGGTTTCATCAGAAGAACTTGTATTTTGCTGTAATTCGTTTATTTCTTCCTTTAGCTTTTTTTGGAGTTTGCGGAAAGACCGGTACGTATCATATGCTTCACCCTCCAGGGTATTGATGGCTTTTTCAAATACGGGATGGCCATAAAGCATGTTTATGGTCAGGGTGTCGGGGTCCATAAGCCTAAGGCCGTGGAGGATGGTACCATAGGCATTGAACAGGTAATCTTTTTGATCGCCGGAAATGGTCCAGAAATTATTTTCCCTGGGGAGTGTGTTTGCCATCTGGGAAAATTCGTAGAGCTCATCGAGATAGGTACGGGCTTCTTCGGCGGCACTATTGGTATCCAGGAATAAGAAATCGTCGTAATCAAATCCGGTGGAGAAAGGGGAAAAGACCAACTGGTATTTCTCCTTGTTCTCCTCCCGGAGGTGATTTTTTACAAAATCTTCCTTGATCTTGGTGAATATGGTAGCTAATTGTGACATCGGTTATTAGGTTAGCAGATTACCGGATTAGTTGATTAACACTCATTAACTTAATCCTGGAGTCGTGGAGTTGATGCGTAGAGCGAACTAAAAAACTCCAGGACTCATCAACTCCATAACTTACACCCATTCCTCCACATTAGGTTTGGCATCGGGAGATTTGGGCAGGATATGGCATTTAAAACCGATTAACTGCATCCCTTTGATCTTTATACCTTGCGAGTCGCTTTCAAAGTCCATATTTCGTTCCTGGCTGTTGGTTTCATATTTGCCTCCGGCGTGAAAAGGGCCCCAGGAAACAAATCCGCCGCCACTGTTGCTTTCCATTTCACTGGTTATTTCGGAGTGGCTTTCGCCAAAATGCAGGAAAAGATCTTTGACAAAAATGGCTGTTGTGGTATAAGCCGGGATCATTCCGCTGGGAGGGGTTTCCCCGTCAGAGACCATATTGTCCTTAAACTCGGGGTTATTAATATCAAACCTCCAGTATTTGCTGGTCAGGTAGTTTACGTTGTACCAGGGACGTACAATGGGCACCTGGCATATTTTGAACCGCAGGCTGAACCGGGAAGTATCGATCTTTGTCTTGCTTTTGGTTTCTTTATGGCTTCCGCGGGCGCCTATACTGACAAAACCGAGAGAGAAGCCACCACCTCCGCCACCTTTTTTGGAATCGAACTTGTAGTTCGACTGGTAATCGGTACTGCTGAACGTAAATTCGGTCCAACCGTTATCGGTTTCGGCAAAACCGCCGGGCAGGAGGGAGGTATAGTAAAAATCGGAGCCGGAAGCTATACCGGTAAGCCTGGCCTTTTCCATATCGTCTATGTACTGTTGCTTTAAGGTAAGCATGCTCCGGCCTTCTACCTGGGCTATAAATGCGGCGATCTGGTCGTATTCTTCCTTAAAGCCGTTGGTGATCCAGTCGTTTTTGGCCGCCATGACCTTATTGCGCAGAATGGGAGCGTTTAAACTCCAGAAATGAACGGCCGCAGGGTCTTTACCGGCCAGGGCATTTACCCGGTGGCTGTTGTATTCCAGTGCGGCGTTCATATACTGCTGCATTTTTTCATTGTACATTTTTACCAGGGGAGTTTCCTGTATAACTTCTTCCTCTTCTTCGGTAACGATATTCTTCTTTATTTTTTTCTCCTGAAGGAGTCCGCGAAGGCGTTCTATTTTGGCCTTCGTTTTTTCATCGGGCTCAAAATTGGCCACCTGGCTGAACTTCAGGATGTGCCGGTAAGCCAGGGATAGAGAATTTTCCTGGTTCCACACATTCATGGTAACGTCACCTGTTACCCCACTGGTATCAGGAACCATATCGCACAGGCGTGCCAGGTTTTCGGCCTGCATGTATTTTCGGTTGACATCCTGGGCCAGTAACTGGTTGATCTCTTCAGATGTTTTTTCTTTGGGTTTTGATTTTTTTCCGTCTTCGCCTTCGTTTTCCTCTTCTTTTTCGGGTTCCCTTATGACCCCGGTAAGTCCGGTAGATAAGAATTCCAACTCTTCTTTCGGGTAAGGCATCCCAACAGAGAGCCATGCTAAGTAATTGTCATCTGACTTGGGGACAACATCATCTCCATTGGTCAGGATGTCATATAATTTGCCTAAAACGGAATTCATTAGTTTTTCCGGTAATACTTTATTCTCCATGATTTCTATGTTTACGTTATTCAGTTGTTTAATTATTTGGTTATTAGGTTAATAAGTTATTTAGTCAATAACGAATAACCTCATCTATTGCTGGTTTAACAATTCGGTTAAATGTTCTCTCGTGGCTTTATCGAAAACACCGTTGATGGTCAACGATCGGTCGGAAGCCTGGAAATCTTTGAGTGCCTGTTCCGTTTTGGGTCCGAAAATCCCGTCGGAAGTTCCCGGGTTATATCCCAATTGTTTAAGGGCATCCTGCAACCGGGCTACTTCTGTCCCGGTATGGCCCTTCTTCAGGTTTTTCCGGGAAAAACTGACATTTCCACCAGGACGAAGCCTTCTAAAGCCCAATAATTTATCGGAAGTTTTGGCTGTTACAGAGACCTGGTTGCCCTGGTTGCCCCCCAGGCAATATATTCTGCTGCCATTGGATGAAAAACCGAGAAATATGCCTACATGGCCTTTCCACGAATTGCGGCTTTCACGCCAAAAGACGACAACATCACCGGGTTCGGGGTTGTTTACCGGAAAGCCTGCATTTAGCCACGACCTTGCCGAAAGGCTATTTGATTTTTCCAGTCCGGCCTTGAATGCCACCCAGTTTACGAACAGGCTGCACCAGGCGGTTTCGTCTGATGTATAATTCGGAAAACCCGCCTCCCGGGCATACTTTAATATTTGTGGGTTTGCATCGCTTCCGGACACTTCCTTTACACCGATTTCATTTGTGGCTATTTGCAGAATATTTTTCATAATTATTGATTTTCAAGGTTTGATCCCAATTCGGTAAAATTGCAGACAAATAGTGTCCGCTGTCCGGACAGCTTTAGATTATGAAGTCAAAGTTATAGTGCTATAGATACAGGTTCAAGGGTGGTTTTCCCTGATATGACCGGGGAAAAACCCCCTTTTTTTAGTTTCGGAGTCTTAGAGTTTTGAAGTTGGAGGATATAAAACAGCAAACCGTCGGCTGTCAAATCATGACTGGCAACCGGTAACGGGCAATAAACCTTAAATAAAATAAGGGGGCTGTTCGTTGCAAACGAGCGCCAGGCGTGCCAGAAGGCGGTGGAGAGTCAATTGCCTGCCGGCATCAAATCTTAGACACCGGTTGTGGAAACCAGGTCTTAAATCATAAATCTATACGTCTTACATCCGGCAATCATAACATTTTACCTTCCTTGACATATTCCTTTTTTATACCGTTGATAAGATCTTCAAGCCGGATTGTTTTCTGTTGCTGTTCTATGGTTCTGAGACAGGTATACTGGATGATATTTACGATATTGGCGCCGGTAATGTCGTATTTCCGGGAGAGTTCCTTAAGGCACACTTCCCCGGTAAGCGGGATATTTTTCGGAAGGTTGTTTTGCCATAATTGCAGGCGTTCGGCATACGTGGGCATGTCAAAATCGATAATGGATTGAAAACGCCTGCTGAATGCCGTATCGATATTGCTCTTGAGGTTGGAAGCCAGTATGACCAGGCCCGGATGGGATTCTATGCGCTGCAATAAATAGGAGACTTCCTGGTTGGCATACTTGTCATGCGCATCGCGTACATTGGTACGTTTGCCGAAAATGGCATCGGCTTCGTCAAAGAACAATATCCAGTCTTTGTTAGTGGCCTTGTCAAACAGGGTCGAAAGGTTTTTTTCGGTTTCGCCGATGTATTTGGAAACGACAAGCGACAGGTCTATACGGTAGACATCCCGGCCGGTATATTTGCCCAATAAACTGGCCGTAAGGGTTTTTCCTGTTCCCGGAGGACCGTAAAACATAACCCGGAACCCCGGTTTTATCTTTCCTTTCATGTTCCACTCGTTCAGCAGGATGTCATTGTACTGCAGCCAGACTTCTATTTCTTTGACCGCACTTAATGTTTTATCATTCAGTACCAGGTCTTCCCATTCCAGTTCGGTTTCCAGTAACTGGGCGGGAAAGTTGGCGCTGAGTTTGGGTTTAAGGATGTTGCCTGTAGTCAGCAGTTCAACATATTCTTCATCTACGATCAGTCTTCCGCTCATTTTGGGTTCGCCCAAAAGTACTTCTTCCAGCGACAAGATGCCTTTTCGGAACAAACAGGATGTGCCGTGTATATAATCTGTGGCTTGTATACGGTTTTCCATATCCTCACCTGCCAGGAGGAACAGGGCGGTTTCTCCGGTGGGAAGGATTCCCCGGTGATTTTTGGCCTTAACCCCGCCAAAGAGGGGAAATTCCCCGCCACCGGGCATAAATCCGGATACGATATCAACGAGATAACTGGGAGACAAGTGAGGGACAAGGGCAAGGAGAAGGAGCAGCACATCGCGGTCATCCAGGTGGCGCTCAATTATAAAACGAAAAAGGGGAGAGGCAGGGTCGGATTCGTCTTTTGGCAGCTCTACCCCGGGCTTTACCATATCTTCCCCCGTACCAAAGGCCTTGTGCATCTGGTATTCGAAGCTGTTTTTTAATATGTTGAAGAGTTGTTTCATTATTTGGTGTCGGGTTATTTTGTTAATGAAATAATGCCTCCTCTTGAAAGGAGTCGGGATGTGTAACAACAAGTTATCGGACAACCCAATAACCAATTATCGTTATTTATGGTATAAAAAACCTTCATCGTCAATTTCATACTTATTTGAGTACAGATCATTTTTGTAGCAAAATAGCCAATCAAAAAAACCGGAAATATTAGTATGATACGGCCCCTCATTTTCCAGATAAATAATCTTTTGCTCTTTGGTTGTGCCATCAATTAAAATAAAATTCCCGCCGCTGTCTTCTGCAAAAGGTATCCAATAGGAGTCCCATGATTGTATTTTTCCTGTTTTCCATAGGTCTTCCATCATTTTCCAGTTATCATAAATTTGATTCCGGGTTAACAGTTGATAGTCACTTACGGAAAGATTTGTGGTTAGCTTTGAGGTAAAATACTTCAGATCTTCTGGTATTCGAAGTTCGTTTATTTTGTTGTTTGCCAAATACTCACTTTTTTTTCTGTTAAGTTCTTTTGACAGGAATGTATTATGTTTTTTATGCCATTCTACAATTGCATTCCATATGGAATCAATAGCAAGAGGTATTATCTTATGAGGTGAGCGATCTGTTTTTATGAGATGCTTTTGCCATAGTTCTTCAATCAGTGAAGGTTTTACCTTATCAGGAATAAGTTTGAGTTCCAGGGTTTCGTTATCGTATAATGGTATTACATTGTAATAGTTAATGAAAATATCTCCTTCACCAATCGCAATTCCATTATAAATGGTATCCCGGTAAACAAAAACCGAGGACATGTTGGCATAAGAAGGGATATCGTTAAAAATTGCAGCGTTGTGTATAGCTGCCGATCTTTTTATCAAATAGGTACCAAATACTTTTACGAAATCGACAGATTCTTTTATAACCGTTTCGTTAGTAGTATCTACAATAAGGATCAATTCACCCCGATTTTCTGTGTTACCTTTCAAATGATCTACCAGGCCTGCGGTAATAATAAGCAATTCATTATTTTCACCTTTGACAGGATAATATATCAGCATTGAAAAAGATTGATCCCGACTCGTATAAACAACATCTTCCTGATCAGGAATATCATATGCTGCAATAATGGCTTTTCTTATTTCTGTTGCTAAACGTTTCATGTTTTATAAATTAGCCTTGATAATTCGGGTCTTTTGGGTCCCACCACATAGGGTGACTGTCAGGGTTATTGGGAGGCCCCGGAGTTTGATAGTTTTCCGTACCTGCACCCGAAGCTTTTGACTTGTATTTGTCTTCTGGCCCGTGATAGTTTGCCACATTCTGATTCCACTGAAAATTCTGGTCTTTGGTTTGGGTATGCCCCGGTTGATTAGGACCGCTACCTCCACCGCTGTTCCAGTGTACCGAGGCGCCTATACTGCCATGCCCCAAAATCACCTGATCCCATTTGAGCCCGCTTATGTTATTTAAAGAATCTTTAAATCTTGCCCTTGTCATTAAATAATTCAAATCCGTTTCCTTTCCGGCTTTGTAACCGTATCTCGACTCACGCATCAAACCTTTGACCAATATCTGTATACCTTTTGAGCTGGCTTTATTCGGATTTCTATACCCATATTTGTTCCTGTTGGTTACAGGTTTTGCTTCTCTTGCACTTAATAAAGAGGCGTCAAAGCTAACGTCTTTATTACTGTCCTTAGCCCCGGCTTTTTCAGATTCGGATACAAATAATAATCCTAATGATTTCATTTTTGCAATTCTACTATCGATCGTCCTGGATTTAATATCATAATTTGCTTCAATATAGCTTTTTAAAGTGATCATTTTAAATGTTTTTCCCTTAAATGCCGGTGCCGATTTAATTTTTGCAACCTCTGCTATGATTTCGGCATCATCAGGCCCCAGTTTATTTCCTCCGGCTTTCTTATTTGATTTCTTTTTCCCCTTTGGATTTACCTGTCCTTCTATGGCCCAGAATTCACCATCTTTAACAGCAATGAGGGATTTAAAACCATACCTTGTTTTTATACCCGTGAGAATAGGGTTGATCAACTTAATACCAACTGATGAACCACTTAATTTATTAACGGCTCCAACAGCTTTGGAAAGTCCTACCTCCAATCTGTCCTTCGGATCTTTCGGTACACCAGTTTGTGCGGCTTTCTTCAAAAACGCTTTCCCTTTATTTACGATCCATCCCACCACCTTGTCCATAGCTTTGTCTACGGGTTCCCTGATCTTTTTAATGATCTTGATAATAGCCTCCGATATTTTACCGAGTCCCGCAAATTTGGCCAGGAAGTTAATGGCCAGGGTGAGCATACCGGCCAGGGTCTTTTCTACCTTGTTGGCGGCCTGAGTAATAACACCATTGGCGATGGCTGCTATGGAATCTATAACGGCAGCACCTACCCGGGCTATTTGCTTGATCTTTTCTATTAAAAAGGTAATGGTGTCGTAAATGGCAAGAATGGCCTGTATGATTGCTCCCGCCGGGTTAAGGCTCATGACGAGCTTGGCAATGGCCTTTTTCACCACCTGCACAATAACAAACTGACTGATTTCCTGAATAACCATTTCTTTCAGGTTGCTCAGGTGTTCCATGATCTTTTCCCAGGCGGCGGCAGGGCCTTCGGTAACGAGTATCTGTATGAGTTCAAATCCTGTTTCTAAGGCTTTTACAGCAGGTTCTCCGAGGTGTTTTACCAGTTTAATGCGCAGGTTCTCCCAGGTAAGCCCGAGTACCGAGGCTACAAACTTGATGATCTCCTTAAAGTCAAAGCTCTGGGGGACATATATCCCGGCACCGGCAAGGGAACCCAATAACCAGTCCAGAAGGCTTTTTTTGAGATAGTGCCCTATCTTGGCCGCAAACTGTTGGAATCCCTGTTTTGCAGCTTTTATCAGGTTGCCAACAAAGGCTATGGGGTTTTGGAGTATGGTGGCAAAAGCACCTTTTGCTTTTTTAATATAGGGCATTACACCGGGTGCCACTACACTGAAGAGTATTTCCAATAAATCCAGGACGGTCCCGGCAGCCCAGCTTATAAACCTGCCGGCAATGTTCACAAAAGACTTGCCTATTTTTATAAAGGCGTTGGGGAGTATGATAAAATCATCCCAGGTCAGGGATTTCAGGGTATTTATAATAGTGGCCGGAATGGTGACCACAAAGGCCATCAATCCGGAGAGCGCGCCCTGGAACCAGGCCCATGCGCGGGCTACTGCATTTCCTTTTTTGATGTTTTCCCATATTTCTTCCTGGCCTATCAGGGTCATAAAACCGCCGATCACGTTTTCTGGAGTAGGGGGATAGGGCTCTTTAGTTATAGGGTCTTCCCCCAGAATCGCTTTTAGCAAAGGGTAACCTCTTGTGCCTTCTGCCAGGGCTGCGAGGGGCCGCAAAACTGCTTCCCTGACCATGTCTATGATGGCCGAAAGTACCGATTTACCGAGATTGATAAGTTTGGTTATCGGAGAGGTAAATATTCGTTTTGCCCTTCGCCATACATCACCCAGGTCAAAAATATCCGACCAGCCCAGGGAATCGAGAAATTCGTCTATGGCATCTTTTATGGACCTGCCCGAGATATTCAGGGTATCCAGCTGCTCTTTCATAAAGCCGGCGGCTTTCTCAAACACGTTGTATTTATCCAATACCCTTGTAATAAGATTTCCGCCGGGAAGAAATTCCACAATAGCACGCATTATGTTGGCGGCGCTTCTGTCTACATTGCTCATGTTAATGGGATTAATACCCAAAACGATAGTGAACATCCTGAAGCCCGGAATAAGGTAGGCTTTGTCTGCAAAATAGTCGAGGGCATCACTTACGCCAAGCCGTTGAACTTTTGGATTAGGCTGTTTTTCTTTGATGTCAGGTTTGCGTTGTACGGCATGACCCTGTTGTACTACATGAGTGAGTTCGTGCGCAATAAGGTGTTTTCCGCTATCGGTACCTGGCTGGTATTGGCCTTTCCCGAAGAAGACGTGGTTTTTGTGGGTAAAGGCTTTGGCACTGAGCTGACTGTTGAGGCTTGCCGCCTCCTGATCGTCATGGATCTTTACTTTTGAAAAGTCCGTTTGAAACCGGGGCTCCATATAGCCCTTTACGTCCTTATTCATCGGTTTACCACCGGCATTGGCCCTCTGGATACGGCTTTCTATGGTACTGGAAATGTCGGGCACCCCTTTTTCCTTGCGTTGTAGCAGCGCACTTTTTTCTTGTACCGGAACTGTTTCTTCTTGTTCTTCTTCGTTTTCCTTATCTTCTTCCTTTCGCCGTACCTGGTCTTCCTTGGGCCTGCTGAAAAAAGAACCGATCTCCCTTTGAAACTGAATAGCAGAAATTGTTGGGGACTGTTCCTTACTTTGAATGGTTTCACCTAAATTATTTTCAGGGGCTTCTTTCTTTTGTATACTGTCGTTTTTTTCTTCTTCGTTCTGTTTTTGTACAGCCGGGGCCGGACGGAAAAAAGCGGGGTTCTCGGAAAAACCTTGCTCGGGGACTGTTTTTTGTTTGATGACCTGGTCTGCTATCTGGTCGGCCTCTGCTTCATATTTGTCGTTGGGTTTGCCTACGGAAAGCTTTGCTTGTATACCAAAAAAATCCGCCCCGCCTTTATTGTGGTTTGAGGCCGTAGTGTTAGCGCCGGATTTTTTGGCAAAGGCTTGCATTTTTTAATCTGAAAAGTTGTTTATCGGGTTTTTGGTGCTGCTTCTGCTTTGGCAGGTTTGAGCTTCTTTTTGACCAGTTTCATGAATTTTTCTTTATGGGCAGGCCAATATTCCGTGTCCCAGTATTCGTTAATGACTTTAGCCACTTCCCAGGGATAAACGGGTGCCGCTTCGGCAAGATGTATACCGTTATAGTCCTTTTCGCCCATGGCCTTGGCGTAGGCCGAATAAAAATAATCCCTGAGGTTCTCAAAAAACCAGTCGGGGTAATTGTCAGTGACCACATCGGTTTCATAGCCTTCGCTTTCGAGGTGTTGTATGACTTCTTCCTTTATGAGGTATACTTCATAAGGTGTAAATACATGCTCACTGACATAAGAAACTCCCGGGGCATTTTTGGCGTTACTACTAAAATACCGCAATGCAAAATTCCTGGAAGTATGCCCTACAGTTGTGTGTCCCCATACCTTGGCATTTTTGACATCGTTTTCGTGGAGTATATCACTGAATTTACCGGCCAGAGCGTCTTTTCCTCCGGAATCCAGTGTGCCTTTTTTCCAGTTTTCTTTCTCTGAGGTACCCCGGGCTACACTACAGGCATAAAGAATTACGTTAATATCATTAGACAGGTACGGGGCAATTTTTTTAACCAGGGCCTTGGCATTTGATCCCGTGATTCCTGCATTTCCTATACCGCACCAATCTGTGGTGCCATGTGCAAAAATGGCCAGGTTCTTTAGTTTCGGGACTGTATCGTCACCGCATTCATCCTTGAGCTTGTCATTTACATCGGCAATAGTGTCGGCCACATTATTTTTATCACTAATGGCCTGGTCCTGTTTAATATCACCTCCTTTGGAGATTCCGAGGGCATTGAAGTTTTTGGCCCAGTCCTTTGCTCTTCGTTTTGTTTCGTCTTCAAGTGCATCATAGAAGGCCATATTATATCCGCTTGCGTATTGGCAATAATCAGGTTTCAGGGTCTTGTCCGGTTTTTTTTGCAGCATTCCTGTCTGCTGAATGGTATGTGTCAGCTCATGGGCCAGTAAATGCTTGCCCTCTTTTGAGTTGGGGTTGTATTTTCCTTCATTAAAATAAATGTTGTTGCCGTGGGTAAATGCCTGAGCACCTAATTTCTTGCTCATTTGTTCGGCCTTGCTACCGGTATGGATGTTTACATTGCTGAAATCAGCACCGAAACCGGCTTCCATCTCCTGTTTGGTTCGGGCATCCATCTTATTTCCGGTTCCTTTGGCATTGGAAAGTTTTCCTTCCAGGTTATTTTTACCGGGATTTCCGGTTTGAGCATTGTTCGATTTGGCCTGTACTTCGTCCTCTTCTTCTTCCGCTTTAGCTTGTTTTTGTACGGGTTCTTCTTCCTCTTCCTTTTTTTGCACAGGTTCCTCCTCTTCGGTATTGCCCTGTTTTTGCACCTCTTCTTCCTCCTGCATTTGTACGGGTTCTTCTTCCATCTTATCCGGTTTGGCCTGTATTTCTTCCTCTTCTTCTTTCTTTTGTACGGGCTCTTCCTCTTCGGTTTCCGCTTGTTTTTGTACCTTTTCTTCCTTTTCGCAATCGGCACATTTGGCCTGGACTTCTTTTTCCTCGTCCTGGTTTCCCTGTTTTTGTACCGGTTTTTCTTCTTCTTTCAGTTCCTGTTTTTGCACGGTAGATATGGTTTCTGCCAAGGGTTTTTGTTGCAATTCTTCTTCGCCTTTTCCCTTTTTCCGGATTCCGGGCTGGGTTGCAGTTTTATTCACCACCTTATCGGCTACGTGGTCGGCTTCTTTTTCATATTTGTCACCGGGTTGGCCTATATTCAGTTTGGCCTGTACACCAAAGAATCCCCGGTTATTTTCATTCCGGAAAGCCATAGATGTGCCTTTTCTTTTTTTAAATTCTCTCATAACACTTTCATTACCATTCCACAAAAATTAATTTCTTTATCCACAGAATTTTTATAATACTGATATTCCACGGTAGTTTATCCAGCAGTATATCCTGTGTCCTGCGTTCTACAATTATTCTCGGGTTGTCTTTTTCCAGGATGAGTTTTCCGGGGCGTTGTATAAATTCGTTTCGCACAGTTTCGGCCGAAGTATTTTTCAGGGCTCCCCATTGCGTTGTCAAAGAGGACAACAATTCTTCCGATTTTTTCTTATGTGCTTCAGAAAGGGGGATTTCCCTCGTTATGGGGTGATGTACAGCAATAGTACACAAAAATTTTTCCAGTAACATTGTGTTTTCTGTGTCCGTTTCCCTTCCGGTAGCGGCATAGTGCAGCAGATGGGTGGCAAGTTCCCCGTCAATAAACATATTATCGGGAGTAATCACTCCACAGTCCAGAAAAAACGGTTTTAAAAAGGGATGCAGGAGTATGAGTCCGGCATTTTCCACAAATATTTCCTTTTCGGTGTCTGAGGAGAACATGGTCAGTTCGTTGTCAGGATCATTTTTTTCTCCGGACACTACTGCCATGGCATTGTCTTTTTTCTTTTCCGTCTCTTTGTCAGCAGGTTCGATTTTATGTACAGCATTCCGGATAGCGGGAAAAATGTTTAAAATCCCCTTTAAAACTCCTGCTGATTCTTTCGTTTCTTTTGCTGCGGAAAGAAAACGGCCTAATCGTATCAGGTCCTGCTTCAGGCCTGTTTTGTCCCTGGCCTGTACGATGGCAGCCATAAGGTTCCAGAACTGTTCTTTTTGGTGGGGTGAAGAAATCTCCACGGCTTTTTCCATGTAATTAAGGAAAGCTTCCGATATTTTTTCTGCCGTACTTGTCAATACGGTATTGGGGCCGTTTTCTGAAGGTAAAGGGGTATTACTTTCTTCTGACAGGGCAGCGATCACGGAACGGAGCAAAGTGTGGGTTCTACAATATGTTTTAAAGAGCAATAGTAACACAGGGCCGGGAAACTGCCTGATGAGTCTTTTTATCGCGATCTTGTCTTTCAGGATGGCGTCAAAGTCCCTTTTAAAACTTTTTTGGACAAGGACAGGTCGGATGTTTTCGGGCTGTGACAGGGTGTTGATCTCATCTGCAGATGCCCACCAGGGTGTCTGCCCTGTTTTTACGAAATGGAAAAACGTATTGTAACGCCGTCTTTCGGGCGATACTTCCCGGATTTTTCCATAATCCTGCCTGTTTTCGGAGGCCACTGATAGTTTTTCCGTTTCCTTTTTGAGTCGATTTTGCAGAAGTTCTTTCAGGTGATTGAAATTTCCGTCCAGGTCTTTTTCCCGTAGGTTCAGGTCAATGTGTAATTTGTTGACCTGCATAATCCCGGTTCCTGTTTTGTTTTTAGGCTGAATCTTGTCAAAGTACTTTTCCAGCAACGGGAAAACCTCGTTCTTTACGAACGTGTCCAGGTTATCCCTGAGATAATATGCCGTTTTTAATGAAGCGGTATTTATCTCAAGGGATACCTTTTGAACGCTATGTTTTTGGTCTGAACTCATTATAAGATCGCATCTAACTGGTCATGGATGATTTTTTTGATATACGCGGCTTCCATATCGAACACGTATTTCTGTAAAAACGCTTTCAGTTCATTCTCACTGTCAAAGAAAATCCTTCGTTTAAAAAGTGTTTGTAGTATTTCGGTGACCTGTGCCAGCAGGGATGCTATAAGTTCCTTGTCTTTTTCCAGGGTCGGCACCGGCTGGCAGTGGAGTATGTGGTACAACAGTTCTATCTGCATTATGAATACTACTGCAATTTGCTTAAAGGAGTCAGGGTCTTCTTCAAAGAGTTGTAGCAATGTTCCGGCGGTTTCCCGGAGCAGGCCTACAAACATTTTTTCCAGTTGATTGTTCCGGGCGCCATTCAGGAATTCCGTATCTTCCAGTACTTTGTTATACAACGCCGCGGTGGGTTTGACAATGGCTTCCCGGAGCCTTGGGTCTATATCCGGGAACTGTTCCATACGCTGGAGATTTTGACGTATAAGACTTTCCGTTTCTTCTATACAGGCTTCATTGGTGATTTCCTCAAAGGTGATGGTGTGTTCCACGGTATCCGGGCAAGCGCCGTTAGCAGGGGTTACGGTAAGGGAAACCGTTACGGTGTTCTCTTCGTTTACCGGGAGCTGGTAGGTATGTGTCGGGTTCCTGTCTTCCGAAGTGGTTCCGTCACCAAAATCCCAGAGGAAGTTTGCATCCTTCAGACCGCTTCCGGCAGGGGTAAAGGTAATTTGCGACGCTTCGGCAGACACGGGGTTTTCGGGTACTTCGAAATCAAATACCGGGGTTTTGTAAACAGTAAGACTTACATCGGTAAGCTGGTCGTTTACGGTGAAGTGTATTTCGGTACCGAGGGCGGTATCGGGGAAGCTGTCCCCGTCTATGGTAAGTTCTTTGCCTTCTATGGTCAATCCTTCTATTTCTTCATCGGCTTTTATGATACCGTCTTCGGGCGAAACCTCAAAAAGCAGGGGGCTTTCGTCGGTACCGATGCAATAGGTCGCTTTTTCGAGACGGAGGAAGACTACGGGCTTGGGCACGATAAAGTTTATTGGTGAACAATCGGAACAGCACAGGTAGGGCAGGGAAAAATCGGCGATTACCGTTCCCTCCGGGATGCTTACCACTGGTGTTTTTCCGAGGAACTTACCTGAATCTATCCCCGGAATCTCTAAAAGTTCGCTTCCCGGATTTATTTCAGGTATGCTTTCCGCAAAAATATCCATACGTCCGCCTAAGTTGGGGGCTATGGCACGGAGGTCATTTGTATTCGTGATCTTGCTCCTTTTAGATAGGTATACCAGAACAAAGGTGCCGCCTTTCCGGACGCCGGCATGGTGTTCCAGTCCCGGGTGTTTTTCGGCAAATCCGGATAATTGTAATTGCAGCAGTATTTTTTCTTTTCTGGCCTCGATCTCCTCCAGGAGGAGTTTCAGTTTTTTCCCCGAGCAGCATATGGAGGCCAACTGGGTGATGAGCAGCCCGTAAAATGCCCTGATATTCTGGGGGAGTTCTACGTTCTGGTATATGCTTTGTAATTGTTTTACCCGGGCACAGAGTTGTTCCAAAGTGAGGTTGTATGAGGCGATCACCTTGTCATCCACACTCTTGAGGACTTCGGGCATTTTTTGGGATAACACGTGACTATAGGCCAGTACTTTTATGGAATCGTCTATGAGAAACGATTTTACCTGGTTGTCTCCCCATATTTCATCATCCAGGGTATTGTCGGCAATGATCCCGGCATCGGCAATGATATCGTTTACCGATCCGCCCTTGTTCTGGTCTATGGCCTGTTTTACAATATTTCCCAGGGCATCTTCCCGAACGATGAGGTGATCTTCCACCACAGCACTTTTTGCAGTGGTTTTATAACTAAGGGGTTTTTCGACAGTTCTTGCACTTTCTACTGCTATCATTGGCTGGAAGCTTGCTTCTGTTGCCACTGCCAGGCTGTCTGTGACGTGTGTGCCGGGCTGTGTAATGCTGAACCCGGAAAAGAAAGATGAAACTTTGGCCAGGATGCATTCCTGTTCAGCGGTCCAGGCCCGCAGGAGTACCTGCAGGTCTTCGAACTCGCATTCGTAGTCGTCCGGATCAATGTCCTGTTCGGTCAGCCCGATGGATAGAGCCTTTACGTCAAGAGCAAGACTGTTAGTGATTTTAATTTTTTCAATTTCTTCCAGAGCTTCTGCATAGTGTTTGCCCTGATGGCCTTCTATGCGGTAAAAATCGTGGGTGTCCGGACCGTATTGCAGGGGCTGCTGTACCTGGGGGATATTTTCCAGTGTACCGGTATGGTAACTCAGGTTGTTTTTTTGTTTATAGATTGAAGTTTTATAATAATTCCAGCTTTTTAGCAGTTCTTCGTTTACCTGGTAATAAAACGGAATGGCCTTATGCCCGAGCAGGGCATTTTCGAGGGAAGGTGTGAGTTTGATATCCCCACTTTGCAATTGAAAATTGTTTACTATATTTTTTGCCCGTTCGACCAGGCTGATGAATTTTTTCCCGTAGTCGCAATCGTTGAGAACGGGAGATTTGTAAAATTGATGCCGGTAGGATTTGTAGGCATCGGCATCTACTACTTTTCCAAGCATAAGGTGTTTGGGGAAAGCGGCTATATCCGGACAGCATTCGGAGGTAAGCCGGATAAAGAGTTCTTTTAATTCGGTATAGGTAGCTACGAGGTCTTTAAGCAGGTCATAACGGTATTGAAACATCAGGGGGATGGTGATCTTGTTGAAAGTAAACCATTTATTTATCCGGTTTTGAATGATGGCATTATCGGTAGCCAGGTCGTAATGCAGTAAGATGGCTTTAAAACCTTCCCTGAGGTGATTTATGATATTGTTGTCAACTATGGCATTATAGTAGCTTAATTGTAAATTTTTAAAAGTGCCGGTAGCGGCTTCGTTCAGGATAACCCGTTTCAGGGCCACATCCCTGAGATTATTATAAATGTTTTTGACAAAATATTTCTTGTATATACTGTCGCCGGTAATGATGTGGTCGGCATCATCCTGTGATACGAGCAGCACACGGAGCCGGGCTACCTGTTCGGTTCCCTGGTTGTCGCAGTCTATATCAGAACACAGGTCGAGGTCTTTGACATAGTTTTCCAGGTACAGGACCACAACCTTGTTTTCAATATTGGCCAGATCGTTTAACGGGGTTTCATCGGTAACCTTGTTTTCCGGGATGAGTTCTGACAGTTCGATTTGTTCGTCTCCGGTAGTTAAAAAGGGTGGATAAGCTACTTTATCATCAATAAAGGGCTTGAAGGCCGTATACTTTACTTCCGGAACATCAATATTCTTTTCTTCCCCTTCCGGTATATCTTCCCGAAGTTTCAGAAGGTCCCCGTCGGTGGTTACCCCGGTACCCTGGGTTATGGTAATACTGTTATCTGCCGGGTTAAAATGTATTTTAAATCCGCAAACAATCCCCACACCGCTGAGGGATATCCGCGATAGCCTTACCTGGTCTTCGAAGTAATCGATAGACTCATTGAGTTGGGTATGGGTGAGTACCTGGTCTTTTTTATAAGTATGATATTGGGTGGTTATTTTATTTAATTTCGGTTCCATGGCTGTGTTTTTTTATAGTGTTCCTATGTTGGTTCTTCCCAGTATGAGTTTTCCTTCCAGGTGTTCTTCTTCATCGCCACAGTCGTATAATCTGCCTACCGGATAAATGGTATTGAGCTGTGACAGCGCACCTAAAAATGCTTTTAATTTGTCTTCGTCCTGTGCCAGGCCTAATGATCTTTTGGCCAGTAAAAAAGCTTTGTATGCCTTTTCAAATTGCAAAAGGTCATTTTCGTTGTCGGGTATTTCTCCTTTTCGATGGCCTACCCAGCATATTTTGGCCAGTATGTGTGCCGGGAGTTCCCGGCGGATCAGGTTTTCGAGGTATTCCCTGAAATTCGGATCGGAAAAACGCAGGGTATAGCCGGGAAGTACAATGCTTACCCGGTATGAATACGGGTCTATGGTATGGCATTCCTCACAGTCGTCCGTACAGATGGGCAGGAAATCGGCATCTGCGGTATTTTTGGTGACATCAGGGAGGAGCAGGGTGTGTTCTACCAGGAAGATACCTTCTTCTGTAAAGGTCTTTTTCATAAACGTTATCAGGTCTATAATGGCTTCTTTTACCTCCTGTTGCGTATCGTAGTATTTAAACTGTTTGGCTATGATACGGTCGGGGTCGCTTGTACTTTCAATTTCCGGGTTGATGATGTGAAAGGAATATTTGCCGCTGCCCGCCTGGTGTACTTCTATATTATCGATTACTATTTCGGTCACAGGATCTTCAAAAGCCTTTTCCACGTGTTTCTCTTTGGTTTCGATCGTTTTGATGACTGCAAAATAAAGCTCGTCCATGGCCAGGCCGGGGGTTTTGTATGCTTCGGTGGATGAAAGGACAATGTGGTTACTTTCATTCCTTATTCGCCATCGGTATACGGTATCGCCATCTATATTGACCTGATCGTATATCTGTACGAATGATTTGGACAGGTTCCTCCTGAAGTAATCTTTAATTCCCGCCAGGCGGGCGATACGCTTTTGTGCTCCGGAAACATTTCCGGTGTTCCAGAGGTGCTTGGCAGGGGCTTGATAGTTAAAGGCACTCCCCCTTTCGGCACTTACCGTGGCATATTCTTTAAGAAAGGCCTGCTTATGACTGAGGACTATTTCTTCGGATGCATTGCCATAAAGCGTTTTCATCAAAAAGGCGTAATTGCCGAAGCGTTCGGCAAAACGGGCTGTTAAATGGTCTAAAAGCCTGTTCCTGCGTGCTACCGAATCGTCCAGTGAAGCAAACAGGGTTTCGGTAAGCGTGTCGTCATCGTTTTCTGGGTAACCGCTGACCAGTTCATCAAGGCCCTTAATGTCTTTTACGGCCTGGGTGAAGTAGGTTTTGGTGAGTTCACCTTCCCTGGACAGCAGGTGTTTTACTTGTTCCAGGTGTTTGAAATAACTGGCGAGCACCTGGTCGAAGAACAACAGGTAGGTTTTTAACTGTTTTGCCAGTCCTTTCCGGGATGCTGTTGCGGTATCGGGCAGGCCGTTTGTTCCTATGCCATAGGTGTCCGGGAAGTCGTTCTGGATGGTTGTACAGGCGCCGGTATCGGAAAAACTTCCTTTCGGGAGTTCGAGTTCCTTGTTGAACCTTGCTTTTTCCTGATTTTGTAAATCCTGTACCTCTAACCGTTTTTTATGTACTTCTACGGCTTTATCATTAATATTTACCGGGAGTACGCCCTTGCTGTAGCTGAAATTGCTTTTTGAACACAATACGGGTTTTTGATGGGGATGCACACAAATGATCCAGTTGTCACCATCGCCGGGGGTATCACAATCGTTAAGGCTTATTTCTTTTACCCGGGTCACGCCTTCTATGTTCATCAGAATATGGATAATGTCGGATAAACGGACTTCTTTCCGCAGTTCGGTTTGCTGCAGTTCCGTGGTATCTATAAAACCGTTTTCCAGCGTGGGGCCTTCAAATATCCGGGGAGTTGAATATCCCTTGTCCAGCATTTCCTGCAGGGAATAGAAATTTACCCGGGGCGCAAAATATTTTTCTATGGCCAGCAGTACCCTGGCATGGACGAGTTCTTCGTCGGCATCGGGCAATACGTCTATGATAGCGCAAACCGAAATGGGATGGGTACTCACTTTTTTTACTTCTGCCAGATCTTCACAAAGGTTCCGGTTCTGGTGGTATTTTTCGAAGATTTTTTCGTTAATTTCCTTTCTTTTAGCTTTTTGTCCGGTCTTGTCGAGGTGACTGAAATCCTCGTAATCCACCAACAGGGAATACAACCCTTTAAGGTTGAAGGATCTTTTGAACGCTTTCGGGGTCGTGGGGAAATCGTTTTTGTTATACGATAGTTTCTTTTGTTTGCAATCGGCGTAGACCGTTTTTATATAAGGCGTTAACCAGCAGTTTTTCACTCCCGGTATGTCGATGAAAAGCTTCCTGTAGTCGTTGGCGGTTACCGGTTTGGAAGAAAGGATGTCCGAGGCTTTGAAGAACTGGTTTTCCAGTCCGTTGTGGCCTTTTTCGGCAAGGATATCTTCCATGGGCATGTTTATGCGCTGTCCGAGGTCGGTAATGGCATAACACAGCATTTCCAGCATTGTGATCCCGGGGTCGTGTATATTGTAATCGCTCCACAGTTTACTGCCCAGTTGCTCTATGTACTCTATTCCCTTTTTCCGGAGAAAATCAAAATCGAGATCGTCTCCGCCGGAAATATTTTTCGGGATACTGATATGTGTAGTTATGGTTGACATGGTTCCTGAACTTCTGTTATGGGGTTAGCACATGTTTTTATATTGGGATCTACGGCATGGTCTTTGGCCGATACGAGAATGGCCCCGGGATGGGAAGGAGAGACCTGGTTTTTCCGGATGTTGCCGTTCTTGTACAGGAGTACGTCCTGTAAATAATCGACATAGTGCAATTCTTCCAGGTAATTGACCAGCACACTTTTATGGAGGGAAAGCCCGAATTCTATGCCTACGTTCCGGTCAAATGCCCAGGGCGAAAGAAGCCTGGTGATGTCCTTTTTGAGCTGTTTGATATAGAAGTTTTCGTCAAATCCTTTGCGGAACTTTACCTTGAGGCTCACTTTTACGGCTTCGTATTCGGGATTTCTTACCCTGGCTTCCACGTGCATGGTGTTGTACCGGTTGATATAGGTCTCCATTTCGTTTAACAGGGTAGTGCTTACCCTGGGCTCGTAAATATCAAAGACATTCTGGTTTACGATATCGGGAATGACCACCAGGGTGACATGGCCGGGCGACTGGTAGTACATTTGGTTGTTTTTGCTGCAATAGCGGGTGTGGTTAAGGCATTTTGCCTTATAAATTGCGGGAAAATACTGCAACAGCATGTGTTCGTTGTCCCATAAGGACTGTGCCCGGTTTTTGTGCCGGAGCCTTTCGCTTACCCTGCGATAGTAATGCTTATCGCTTTCAGGAGGAATTCCGCCGGAAGAACTGTAGGGTTGCGCAACAGACTTTACACTGCTGAGACGCTCCACGAGCTTTGAAATACTGCCGGCCGGAAGTCCTTCGTTCAAATGCGACAGTTCGTTGCCCCGGTTATCGAATACCGCCTGCACGGCCTGCGCGTGTATGTCGATAAGCTTGCAGACCACATCAAATTCCTTGTAACACCGGGCACGAAGCCAGTAGAGCCCTTCGGGAAAGCGGGTATTGTTGTTCGTCGCTTCATCGGGGATGGTAAATTTTACAATGCCCGATCTCAGGAAATTATCGATTCCGTTTTGCAGGATGTCTGTATCCTCAAGGGGTATCCATTCGTTGTTTCCCAGAATGGACCATGCTATTTTTTGTTCCCCTTTGAACGAGCCTTTTTCCGGGTTTTCACTGCCTTCAAGTACCTGGAAGAGGAGAGAGAGCTGCTGACCGGGCTCAACGTTTTCCACACCGATGTAGAGTTCCCCTGCCTTATTACAGTATTTGGGGAGAAGTCCTTCCTCGTTCTGTACTTCGTACTGTCCGAAAGGTGTAATGTGAAACATGTTGATCTCTTCATTACCGGCTTGTGCGGTGTAGTCTATGGAAATATGATCTGCAAAAGGGGTATAGGGTTCATTGGGGATAAGCACGTTGCTGTTATCACTGGCCAGGGCAATAGCATATATCCTGGGAAACATTTCATGGAGAAATGATTGATCCAGTATCAGTCGTAACGGCCCGTTCTTCCCCGGGGTATAAAAAGGAGACA
The DNA here is from genome assembly GCF_021183825.1 of Sinomicrobium kalidii. GTDB lineage: Bacteria > Bacteroidota > Bacteroidia > Flavobacteriales > Flavobacteriaceae > Sinomicrobium > Sinomicrobium kalidii. The sequence goes on from NZ_CP089211.1 coordinate 5,117,036, forward strand.
GGTTGTTAATTTCAAAATCGGTTTCGAATTCGCCGTCAGCACCTTCAAAGATTATTACCGGGTTACCGGTTGAGGTGTTGGCGTCCTGCCATTCTTCCTTGTCTGATATGACTACCGAAGCTTTAAAATGGGCATCGTTATCTACAATGAGGTTATGGTCTTTAAACTGAGTGAAGTCAAAAACCTTGTTGCTTTTGTTCTGAATGGTATTTACGATATTTAACGGGGGATACAGTTGGTCCAGGTAATTTTCGTGGCTTATATTGTACTTGTGATCTTCCCGGTAGGCAAAATACAGGTCCCTGAATTTGTCGGGAGTGTTTTTCCAGGGGATATTCACCCGTACTTTTTTCCAGTTCTTTTTAAACGCTTCGGGATAGTTCACGGTGAACGCCGAGCCTTTTACAGGACGGGTAGTAAAGGGGTAAAAGGGTTTTTCGGGATTCAACGCCCCGAAGTCATTTTCTATACCTGCATTTTTGATCCCGTTTACCGCAATATCGATCGTTGTATTTTTAATGGTTTTACCGACTATTTTTTTGTAAAGGGCATAGCTGCTGCCTTCCCCGGTGCCGAACATTACTTTTACGAGCGGAAGGGAGGTATTGAAGTTTTCCTTTAAGACTTCCGGGTCAAATGCGGTAACTTTTTCCGAATCCTTGTCCAGGGTCACTTCGCATTTCAGGATGTTGTTAGCAATGACTCCCGAGATATTTTCATCCGGGAACAACGGACCGATCCACTTTTTTTCACCGCTGAAATAGAATTCCATACCGTTTTTCAGAGCATCCCCTGTTATTGCCGGAAGGGGCTCGTTAAAAGTAATACTTATGGTGACCACCCTTTCGCCTTCGGCCAGTTCCAAAACAGGGGAGGCCACGGCAAAACCCAGTGTGGTATCCTGTAATTCGTGCATATCCCTGGCTGTAGCCTTTTCCCCGAGGTAGCTGTGCCCAAAAGGATACCAAAAGGCTTTTCCTTCGGGAAAATCGGAGCCCTGTCCGTCGTAAGAATTAGCTATGTTACTGTACTTTATAGCGTTATCGTCCCGGTATATGTTTTTAAGATGAGTTATTACACCTTTATTGGCTATGAATTCTTCCGTAGTGGTATAGATCCGTTTTTTTCCGGAAGTGTCTTTTCCGCCATCCAATGCTGTGGCCAGGGGTATTTTTTCGCGGGTGATGTTTTTGGCCAGTTCAAACAAAACGTACGCCTTATCGGGAGTTGGGGGCAGCTTTTCTATTTTTAATACTTCCCGGTAATAGAAATCGAGATGCCTTCTGGTCAGTTGATTAAAACGCTCACTGCTCTGTTCCAGCAGCTTTAAAAAACAGATAAAAAGGGTGAGGTGGGGGGTAAGGGAGTGCTCGTTTTTCAGGGTCCGGAGCTCGCGGAAAATGTTTTCCTTCAGTTCCTTCAGTTTTAAAGGGTTTTCAATGCCTACATCTTCTTTATCCATATTAAAATAAGCGAAGAAGTTTTCCCAGTTACCGGAATGTTTGTTATCAGTATCAAAATAGTGTACGTGACCTGCAAATCTGCGGGCAAACAGAAGCCAGTCGGCTATATCCAGGTTATGAAGTTTAAAATAACCGGGGTTCAGCGCATCGGTGTATCGTTGTTCCTGGCCGGTGCCGTCGCGTTTCAGAATATCCAGTATGTCGTTACAGTTTGCCATTTTTTTGCCTTGGTTGGTTTTTTATACCGCTGTGCCTTCTTCCTTATAAAAAGGGAACACAAGATTCATCCTGGAGTTTGTAGCGCGGACCTTATAATCCAGGAGAATCAGCAGTTCTCCTTTGAGCTCATCGCCCTGGGTAATGTCTACTTTCTCCACATCTATCCTGGGTTCGAAATAGAGGACGGCATTGTTTATGAGTTCGGTAACATATGTTTTCAATGTCCTGTTCAGGGGACTGAACAATAAATCTTCCAGGTTACAGCCGTATTCGGGTTGCATGATACGTTCTCCGAGCCGGGTAGAAAGCAATATTTCCAGGCTTTTCCTGATATCTTCTTCATTGGAAGTCATGCTCACACTTTTGGCCGCCTTGCTGAATTTCGGCGGGAAACTCCATCCTGTTCCGAGAAAAGAATCTTTGTGGTTCATAGTTTGATAATTTGACAATTCGATAATTTGTTAATTGACTCCTTGATGATTCATTGGCACATTATTAACACTACCCGATCAGTACGGCAGGTTCTCCCATGACTATGGTACCGCCGTGGGCAGTGGTATCTCCCAGCCTTGCAGCCGGCATTCCGCCGATGAATACGGTGGAAGATCCCAATATAATGGTGTCCGGCGGGCCTGTGCAGGTAGCCATATCGCCAACCCTTGCTGCCGGTAAACCCGCTATAAAAACAGTGGGTTCACCAGGGGGGAGGATAGGTCCGCCTACGTGTGGCACCGGCCCCGGATTTACCATCGGGCAGACGTGCATGTCGGTTATTCTTGCTGCGGGTAGTCCCATTTTTTCAGATATTAGACGTTAGATTTTTAATCTTTTACGGGGATCTGATCCCTGTTTGAGACGCACGGCCGTGTGTCTTTACGGGTTAATTGATCTGTACGATGCCGCCTTTCAGTACGGCCAGGGCACCGGACGACATTTCCACGCCGGCGTTGCCTTCGGCTTTGTACTGTGCGTTGGCTTTCAGGTTGATATTGGTGCCTTCTATATTTACGTCTCCGGCAGCCTTTAATTTAATATCGGCAGCACTTTCCATGCTGATACCGTTACTGTCCATGGTGATGATATTGCTGTTTTCATCTTCCATTTTTATGACCCCCGTATCTTCATCGAGGGTGATGTATTTGCCGGCCGGGGTTTCTATGCGTATGGATTTTTTATCGTCGTCAAACAGCACTTTCATTTCGCTCCGGGTGACAAATCCTTTTTCGTGGTTGTCATCGCTTGCAGTGATGGGGGCAGGTTTGGCGCTACTGTGCAGCATTCCCAGGACAACGGCGTCATTGGGATCTTCATTGATGAAGCCTATAATAACTTCGTCCCCGATCTCCGGGCGGAAGAAGGCTCCGCGGTTTTCCCCGGCATCGGGGGAAGCTACCCGGCACCAGATACCTTGTTCTTTGTGGTTGACAATGGGCAGCGTTACCAATATCCGGTCTTCACCGTCAGGGTCGTCCTGCAACCGGGAAACAACCCCTACGTGCAGGCCTTTTATGGCGGGCAGCAGTCCGGATGCCGCCGGGGTGTGGATATCATAGGTTTCCGAAAACCATTGCGGGTTCAGCCCGAACTGGGCGTCTACCGTCCAGTTGCCTTCGGAAATGTGATGGTGTACCCCGGTGACATAAGCCTTACCGTTGAACCGGTCGCCAACACCATCCAGCTTTAGTATGGTACCGGGTTTTACGGCAGGGATTCCCTGGAATTTTACCCGGCCTCTTACCTTGGCCAGTTGCTGAAAGAGCAATTTGGCATCTGCCCAGTCCTGTAATTCTACATCCGAAATAGTGCCGCCGTGGCGCAGTTCCATGTTTTCCAGGGCAATGACCCTGGACAACTCGTCCGGACTAAGGTTACCGTTGAGGCTTACATTCGGATTTCCGGCTTCTATTTCCAGCAGTTCCTGGTCTGCAGGGTTCCATCCGTAGGATGATATTCTGCCCACCTGGTTCCTGGCGTCAACTTCAGCATCGAAATCGAGCATGGTGGCACCGAAAGTGACGGTTTCTACTTCATCGGCATCCAGTTCGGGTTTCCGGATGGTGAGTTTACCGTCATCCACAAAGCACAGTTTGCCATTGGCCTGCGCCCGCGAAATGATAAAGTCCCAGTCGGATGCATTGTACTGTACCAACTCCTTATGTTCGTACTTGGTAGCCTCTATATCGTTTTCCAGGGCATAAGGGCTTATGATCTCTTCAAAAATATCGCTGTCCTTGGACTCATAGAAATATTTACTTTTTCTTCCTATGGTGAGTTTTACGGCTTCGTCTTTACATTCAATGATCAGAAGGGAAGTATTGTTCCTTATTTTGATGTTGTGTTTTATAATGATCCCTTTAAAAACCGTAGTTTCATCGGAGTGATAGCCGGCAGTGACCTCTATTTTCTTTCCGGGGACAAGCAGGGTTTCGTTACTGAGCTTAAAATCCCGTTCAGAAGGTTCGCCGTCGATCAGGACAAGCCGGGCGGTGGGAATACGGTTGACCTCCCTGCTAATGGCAATGCTCTTTACCTGATGTACCTTGGAGAGTTCCTCACCATCAACGAGCACCTTATGGGTAACCAGGTCGGCGCTTTTACCGGTTTGTATAACATCGCTGTTATTCATGCGTTCGATTTTTGCAGGGGAGGAAAAAACAGTTCCTGCCCGGGTTTCAGTTTTCTGAAATTTTCAAGCCTGTTGACCCTGGCCACTTCCAGGTAATAGCGCGAATCGCCATAAATCCTGTAGGTCATGAGCGGCAGGGTATCGCCGTCTTTGACCACGCGGTAATGGGTAAGGTCGGGCGACTGGTTGTTTTCTTTGGCCGCCCGGAGGTTGTCTTCCACAAACCCTTTGAACTTACCCTTGGCAACTGCCCTTATCGGGGTGCCGTCGGGTTTAAAGAGCTTGAATTCAATATCCATTTCTGTCATGGCCCCTTTAAAGAGCAGGCTCCCCCAGGCGATCATGAGGTAGTTGGGCTTGTGTTCTTCGCCTTCGTACTTCAGGATCACTTTTTTGAAAGCTTCCAGGTCATCGATAATCCCGTCATCGGTATTTTCGTGGCCCGCGATAACACCCGACCGGTCGAACACAAATTCCAGTTCCAGTTCTTCCGGCAGTTTTTTGTTAAACTTCGGTGCAGCTGCACTGGTGCCGGAGGCCTGGTCTTCATTTTGCTCGGTTTTGTAGTGATAGGTATATTTTTCGGGATTCAGCAGGGTGGTAAATTCACCGTCTGCCACCTTGTTGTTAAATCCCGGGTCGCTATACGCTACCACTTTCAGTTTTTCGAGTTCGCCTGTGCTCATTTCCGGATTTTTATCGTTCTTTTTGCCTTTGGAGGGTTTCCATGACGTATTCCACGCATTCCGCCGTAATGTCCTTTTTGTTTTCTTTGGAAACATTGGCAGTGCCGGAGCGTTTTTTACCTTCGTCTACATTGATTTTTATATGCAGTTCCTTGATCTCAATGGCCATTGCTGATAGTTTTAAAATAATTGTAACACAACTCTACAGATTCTACCACCAGCTTGCTTTCCTGGGCATTGAAGTCCTCTACCGTCCACTTAACGGGGTAGGCATGTACCACATTCCACGTAAGCAGCGGGTCTTGCTTTTCATTGAGCAACTTTACGGTGAGGTCTACGGGTTTGAATTCAAAATTCTCAATGGCGTCCCGGCACCAGTCGATCACTTTGGAGCTGACCAGCATTCCGCGTTTCAGGACCAGGTTGGGGTATTTGGTCTTTACGGGAAACTTGTGTTTGAACCGGTTTTCCCCGCCTTCGGCGATCTCTTCGGTTTCGATGTCTACCGAAAGACCGGAAACCGACTGGAACCTGTGGTCTTCTTCCTTGGAATCGATCTCCGTAAACTCCACCAGAAAGTGAAACCCTACCGGTGGATAATACGTAGCCATAACTATTCGTTTTGGATGGTTAAGCCTTCGTGGACCACTTCCATGGATTCTATGGCGGTTTCGTTGCCGTCGCCTTTAAGGTCGGTAGACTGCACTTTTGCGGGCCAGGCATTTTTCACTTTCCAGGTCACCACGGGTTCGTGCTCTTCATTCAGCAGTTTTATGGTAATATTCCTGCGGTCTATGGTGTTTAACTTTACGGTATTCCACCATTCGTAGAATTCGTTATCACTTTTAAAGGTTCCCCTTTTCAGGGTGATGTTCGAAAATTTCTGCATGCCGGGCATTTTTATCTTGCTGTATTCCGGGCTGGCACCATCGCGGTATTCGATGACTTCGGTTTCCACGTCCAGTCCGGAAACTTCTGTAAATCCTATTTGCGTTCCTCCCCAGTCTACTGAGAAATGGAACTTCGGTAATGGATAACTCATGATATTGTTGTTTTAAAGTTTTATATCGGCTAATTATGATTCCTGCATTTTATGAGAGAATTTAAGGATGATGAATTCGGCAGGGCGTACTACGGCCATACCTATTTCCACATTCATTTTACCCTCGAGGATGTCTTGTGCGGTCATAGTCTGGCCGAGTCCTACACGAACATAAAATGCCTCTTCCGGTTTGGCTCCTGCCAATGCCCCGGCACGCCATTGGAGGGTAAGGAAGTTCTCTATCATGGCCCTTACCTTCACCCAGGTATTGGCATCGTTAGGTTCAAAAACAAAAGGCTCTGTGGCTTTTTTGGTGGATTCTTCCGCCATGATGAAGAAACGGCGTACCGGTATATAACGCCATTCGTTGTCGTTACCTGCAAGGGTACGTGCTCCCCAGACCAGGGTGCCTTTGCCGATAAATGCACGGATGGCATTTACGGATTTACCGGTGCTATGAACGTTCATTTTGGCCTGTTCTTCGTGCGAAATGGTCACCGTAGGCCGGATCACGTAATTGAGCCCTACATTGGCGGGGGCTTTCCATACCCCGCGATCGTTGTCTACCCGGGCATAAATACCGGCCATGGTGGCAGCGGGGGGTAATACTACCCGGTGTTTTCTTATTTCGGATATAATGGTATTGTAAGTGGCATTGTCCAGGGGTTCAATATCACTTAACAGCCTGCCATTCAGGTTTCCGTTGTTAATATCTATGGGTTCGGCAGCATTTACGGCTGCTACGATAGCCCCCAGGTTGGTTTCGGTATTTTCAAAAATATCGGAAGCCACCGGGGTGCTTTCCGTTACGGGGTCGTAGGTCAACAGTTTTTCGAGTTCTGTTAAAAAATTCAGGGTGTTGACGCTTAGTATGTTCTCTACCTTGGTGTCTGTATCGGCCTGTTTGATCTTAACCGACAGTTCTTCGAGGTTTTTGGTTACCGATTCTACCTTGTTATCACCTTCAAAATCTGTGTTGAACGTATCTAAAGCGTCGGAAATAGCAGTTTGTATCACTGCGTTTTCCTCGGAAGATGCAATAGCCGCATTGGCTTCCTTGTTCACGGCTACTTTCATGTCAATAACTTCTTTTAAAGAAGTTATCAACGATTCTACCAGGGCTGAAAAATCGTTTACCTTAGCGGGGGTGGTGTTAAAAGTGCCGTCAATATCAAATCCGCTGGCGTCGTCGTGCATAAAGAAAACGACTTCGCGTAATTTTCCGGCGACTGTCGGTCCACTTAGATCCCTGATGGCACTGATGAGTGCCGGCAATCCCGCAGGAGCATTGATAGCATTGAGATTGTCCTGTACGGTAGCAATGGCATTCGGGTCATAAGATACGTGCGCTATGCTAACGTCGTCTCCGCTATACTGGTAATTCAGTATGGTTTCTATGAACGGAAAATAGGTGGCGCCGTATTTGAGGTAATCCTTGTTTAAATTGATCTTGTTCCTCATGGCATCCATAGGTTCTACATCTTCAGATCCGTCATTGTACTGCTTATCTGAATAGGTGTCTATAATGGCAAACCTGTCCTGGAGGTCTTTACACTGCATCAGGGCATTGTTGTAAAGTGTGTAGAAATTGGTGTCGCTGTTCAGGTTTGTAGCGTCGGGAAAGACGATAAGCGTGGGTTCATCTTCTTTCCGTACCACTTGCAATCCTGTATTCAGTTCATTAAAATCAATGTCGGGAGGGGTTTGGTTATCTATCCAATCGGCATAAGTCCCGGTAGAGACAATATAACACGGCCCTCCGCCATTGGCGAAATACATTAATAAGGAATAGTACATCAGGTAAGGAGACGTAGCCGAAGGCTCGGGAACGTTTATAGCCCTGTTTACCGTACCGTCTACAAGTGTATCGGTTAGTTTTACGGTTATTCCTTTTTCATTCTGTGCCTGTCCGAAATAGGTGGTATATTCCAGCAGGGAGGAAATCCTTTTCGGTTTAAGGATAAGGTCGTCAGTCTCAACCGTGGGTTTTGACTTTGCAAATTCCGTGTACCCGATGAAGGCCGGAATAGCCGTTTCTACCTCTGCTATAGATGGTGGAAATTTGGCTATTTCCTCTATGTACACACCAGGTGTTTTGTACGTTGTTGCCATAATGTTGGTTTTTAAATGAATATTTCTGAATAGGTTTTGTTTGCAATGGTCTTAATGGAATACACAGCGGGGTTGGGGTACCGGTAAGTATCAGCTCCCGGTGGCGGCCCCACAAAATCGGTGTCGGGGTCAATGGCTATGAATCCGTTTTTCGTCAGCGGTTTTGCTGCCTGGGTCTCTGCCTCGAAACCTTCTGAAGGTTTCAGGTATTTCCAGAAGGTTTTCCGGTTGTCAAAATGTATTTTGAATTGAGGAATACTTCCGGGGAGTTCTCCGGTGTTTTCCAGAATGTTCAGGTTGGGTGTATCGCCCTGCATATGCAGTTTTATGCAGCCCAGCAATGCCCGCTTTTCATCTTCTTCAAGTTCTTCACGTATGTTTTGCGTGCCTTCGGGACTTATGGTATGGTCTTCATTTATCAGGATATTTTCAGTAAACAGGGCGATATGGGCAAAATCTACATCTTCGGTGGCCGGTTTTACATTACTCGGGTAGAGCAGGCGATCATTTTCTATAGTGTAGTTAGTATAATTGGTAAAATAGGAATCTTTCGTTTTTAAGAGAAAAGTCAAATTACTGGTTGTATCAATTGGAATAAAAGGTTCCTGGGTAGCATTGGGATTTACCTTGACACCAACAATAAAGTGATCTTTCTGAACATTGAATACCATACTATGACCGTTCATGAAGCGAACGGTTTTCCGGGTGGGGACAATTTGCAGGAAAGATTTATAGTCGTAGTCTTTTAATTGCACTGCCTTTTCTTCGTTGTTCATGGTATTGAATTCATCCTCGCCTTCATTGAGGTGATAACCGTGATATACAAACACGCGGAACAGGGGCTTATATTGAATTTGAAATGACATTTCAGTTTTTCTTTAGGGTTCCGTTTATTTCGGTGATCAGGCCTTTTTCGCCAACAACACTATCTTTTCTTTCTACCTTTAGGATACTCAGTTTATACAGGGCGGAGGGGAGTTGTCTGCCGCCCAGCGTGCCCCATATAAAATTGAGTTCTTCAAAAGTGGGAGTGTACAGTTCTATGGTGAATTTGAAATTTTTAATATCACTCATGGCAATGCTGTCGCGGTCATATACCGTATTGGTCTGGGTAAAGGCTTTTTTCCCCTGGAAGAATTCGATGATCCTGGAAATGTCTTTCAGCGATTTGGTATAGGAATTCCTGTTGGCACTGAAAAGCAAGAACAGATTGAGGTGGATTATCGGGTTCTTATAAACCACCTTGTCTATTTCCATAGTATGATTGGGGAAATTTTTTAAAGTGGCTTCTTCGTGAAAGTTGATCAGGGTGAGGGCTACCTTGTCCGTAAGATTGTCGGCATTTTCGCTCTGGGAATCCAGAATGGCAATGTTTTCAAGAATAACGGACTTGTCGAGTCCGGAATCTTCGAGGTACTGGTTGACCTGTTCGGTAATTATTTGTGCGATTTCAAAAAGCATTTTCGGGTATAGTTTAACATGCAGTTCAAAGGTATTTTTACGTATAAACAGGGACAAGGGTGTTTTCCCCGGATTTAAAGGGGGATTTTTCCCCTTTTCGCAAAAGAAGCTTTATTGTTTATGGTTTTCTGTATACTTTTAACCAAACCATTAAAATATTATGTGTTATGAAAACTACCTTACTTAAAAGAGCGTCAATGTTTCTGGCCCTTTGTGTTTTAATTGCTTTGGGCTCCTGCCAGCCACCCGAAGTAGACAAGCCGAAAAAGACGATTGACAAAGAACAGGCGGCGAAATTAAGTGGCCGGTTTGTGGAAGAACTCACGGAACTAATGGAGGGACAACAAGATACCGCCAGGCTGAACCAAATGCAGAAAACCGGGTTTATCCCCAGGGCAACAGCAGACTTTAAACTGGCAAGCCATACCTATTATACCGTAGAAGAACTGGAACACTATTTTGCCTGGGTAAAACAGGAAGCCCGGGAAAAAGGGTATAAGCTGGAAGGTTACCGCTTTTATTTCGGGATTTATCCGGATGACGAAGAACTGGGAGAAAAACAAAATTTTATGACCATGTTTATTTCCCCGGCCGGAAGGAAAGGGGATAAGCAGGAGGGGGCTATGGTGAATGTGCCGTTCATGTTTTCTGCACCTGAAAATATTGAAGAGATTGATTCTTATAATTATGGGGGTAATGGGGACCCGCCCACAAATAGCTACTAATAATTCTTTATTTAGGCCATAACCTGCCTTTTTATAAGGGCAGGTTAGGCTAAATATTTTTATAAAGAGAAAACAACAATGCCCATTATATAATAGAAGATTGGAAACTCTTAAAATAAGTATAAAATTTGTAGCTTTATTATCTGCGATAATAGCCACTTTGGCATATTCAAAATATGCCAAGGGAAAAGCTAAATATTTTTTATATTCTATCTGGTTTATAGCTATAACAGAGTTTTCTTATAAAATTGTATATTATCAGGTTTTAAGAGAAGAATATCCTGTTTTTTTTATTGCAAATATTTATTCAATATTACAATTTTCATTTTATTTTCTTTGGTATAGATATTTGGTTAAATCGGTAAGGTTAAAAAATATTTTTTTAATATTTACTTTATTGTTTTTGTTGTTTGCCATCTTAAACACATTACTTTTTCAGAACTTTGTTTATACAACTCAAACTTATACTTACATAATAGGTACTCTCTTTATAATATTGACTATATGTCTCTATTTTGTTGAGGTCTTTAATGATGATTTTATTTTACACTTTCAACGGTCTGTTTACTTTTGGTTCAGCTTAGGGGTGTTGCTATTCTTTATTCCTTTCCTACCCTTTATGATCGCTTCTGAGTTTTTTAGTTATAGCGGTGATTTGTTTTCTTTGGTTATCTTTATACTCAACGTAGTGATGCACAGCTGCTTTGTTATCGGTGTATTATGGAGCAAAAAGAAATACAATTACTGATCCTCGCTTCATCCATCATTCTTTTGATGCTGCTGGTGGCTCTTGTGGTTATCTTTTCGTTGTTCCACAAGAGAAAAACCAGACTTCTCATACAGAAGGCCGAAGATAAAAAACACTTCGAAGAAGAACTTGCCAAAACGCAAACGGAGATCCAGGAACAGACCTTGAAAAACGTAAGCTGGGAACTGCACGACAATATCGGACAGTTGCTTTCGGTGGCCAAGATGCAACTTACCATGCTGGAAAACAATGTCCCCGAAGCACAGCGGAAACAATTTGAGGAAGCAGCTAATATACTCGGCCAGGGAGTGAGCGAAATACGCCAGTTATCGCATTCGCTCAATGCCGATTTTATCCTCAATGTCGGCCTGGAAGAGGCCCTGAAAGCAGAAGCCGAACGCTTTAAGCGCCTTAATTTTCTTAAGATCGATTTTAAAGTCGAAGGGGAAGCTGCTTCCATAGATAAAAAGGATGAGGTGATCATCTTTCGTATTTTCCAGGAATGTTTTTCCAACTGTATCAAGTATTCCAGGGCTATCCTGTTGACCATCCGTATCAGTTACATGCAGGAGCAAGTTGTTATTTCGGCTACCGATAACGGTGTAGGGTTTAACATAAAAGAGGTAGGGGAAGGGGTAGGCATCCTCAATATGCGAAGAAGAGCGAAGCTCATAGGAGCAGAATTATCTATAAAAGCTAAAAAAAATGAAGGAGTTTCAGTAACTTTGGTGTATCCCTATAAACCAACCAACACCAAAGATGAATAAGAATGATATTGCCATAGTCGATGATCATTTACTCTTCGCGCAATCCCTGACCTCTCTCGTTTCCACTTTTGAAAAATACAATGTGTTGTTCCATGCCCCGAACGGGAAGGAATTTATAACGGAAATGGAAAACAGGAAAGAAACTCCCGACGTGGTACTCCTGGATATCAATATGCCCGTAATGGACGGACTGGAAACCATGGCCTGGATAAAAGAACATTACCCGCACCTGAAAGTGCTCGCCCTTTCCATGGACGACCGGGAAGAGACCATCATAAAAATGCTCCGGCTGGGGGCCAGGGGGTATTTGTTAAAAGACATCCACCCCAATATTTTTGAAAAGGCCATAGAGGACGTACTGACCAAGGGGTTTTACTTTTCGGACAAGATCACCAATACCATCCTGGATTCCATTGATAAAAAGGATAATTCCAACGAATTGCGGCTCAAAGACAGGGAAATGGAATTCCTGAAACTGGCCTGTACAGAACGAACCTACAAAGAAATCGCCGACGACATGTTTCTCTCTCCGAAAACCATTGACGGCTATCGCGAGGTACTCTTTGAAAAACTGGAAGTAAAGAGCAGGATAGGACTGGTGTTGTATGCCATAAAAAACAAGCTTATTGAAGTGTGATATGGTGGTTGCGACCGCTTTTCTTTGGACGTAAGATCCTGTGACTTAAGACGTATGACTGCGGGGCTCAACCTTATAAGTCTATGATTACGGATAAAAAGGGGGAAAATCCCCGTTGTCCGATAGGGCAGTATTCTTTTATATTCAGCTAATAAATAGTACCACACTATCCGGAAAATAAGATTGTTATACTCCTTTCGGATTGATAGGATGACCTACAGTTGAACACCAAATGCAAATTAGAAGAAGATAATTTAAAATCAGTATTATCATGGATGCTGAAACAACTAAAATAATAATCACATTTATTACAGGAAGTTTACTGGGCGGATTTATTAAAACATATTTCGATCTCAGAAAAGAAGTGGTCTCTGCAATATGGGAGAAAAGATTAAATGCGTATAATAAACTTTGGACGATCTCCGGGGTGCTTCCGTTATGGCCCAGGGATAAAACCTTAACTTATAAGCAGTTATTTGAAACCTGTAATGATCTGAAAAACTGGTATTTCAATTTTGGGGGAATTCTGTTATCGCGAAAGAGTAGAAAAACTTATGGTAAACTTCAGGAGACGTTGTACGAAAAAACAAAAAAGCAAACCGCTGAAAAAATTACCTGTGCTGAATACGAGGAAATCCAAAAATCTTTTCACTTGCTTAGAAATCAAATGACAAAAGACTTAACTTCCCGTAACAGGCAAATGTTTAAATAATATATTTTTATACTGTTTATAATCAAGTTAAAGGTTAAAACCCTGAACCTCTGGACTTGCAGTCCAGAGTGGTTTAGTAGTTTATCGGCAGAAAGGCGAATTTACCGGTATGACTTTTTAATCCGGTCCAGGTTGCGTTTGTTTTCCCGGTCTTTAATGGTTTCGCGTTTGTCGTGCAGCTTTTTACCTTTTACCAGGGCGATCTCCATTTTGGCCAGTCCGCGGTCATTGATAAACAGGCGCAGGGGAACGATGGTCAGCCCTACGTTTTTGACCTCCTTATTGAGTTTCCGGAGTTCGTTCTTGTTCAGAAGAAGTTTGCGTTCGCTCCGGGGGCTGTGGTTGTAGTGTGTCCCGTGTGAGTATTCCTGGATATACATGTTGATGACAAAGAGTTCTCCCTTGTCGTTGAATTCGCAAAAACTTTCGGCAATGGATGCCTTGCCCAGCCGTATGGATTTTATCTCGGTACCGGCAAGCACGATCCCGGCGACATATTTGTCGAGAATATCATACTCAAAGCGCGCACGCCTGTTTTTTATGTTGATATTTTTTTGCATAAGGATTGCAAAAGTAATAACTATTATCGGAATAACGATACTTTGAATTTGGAACCTTTAAAACCGGTTACGCAAGTTGTAAGGCAAGCGTTACCATTTCTTCCAGCGAGGTTTGTCTTTCCTCTACCGTAATGCTTTCCCGGGTAACGAGATGGTCGGTTACCGTGAGGATGGCCAATGCCCGCACCCCGAATCGGGCTGCTACCGAATAAAGTGCGGCAGTTTCCATTTCCACCCCGAGTACGCCGTATTCCGCCCATTTTTTATAATAATCCGGGTCGTTGTCATAAAAGACGTCGCTGGTGAGTATATTTCCGGATTTTATGGCAATACCTTTGGATTCCGCAGTTTTTACCGCTTTGATGAAAAGCTCATGATCTGCGGTAGGAGCAAAGCTGTCCTGGTTAAAGTGGATACGGTTGATGTTACTGTTGGTCGAGGCCGACATAGCCAGGATAATGTCCCGTACCTTTATATAAGGTTGATAAGCGCCCGCACTGCCTATACGGATTAATTGCCTGGCGCCGTAGTCATTTATCAGTTCGTGGGTATAGATACTTATGGAAGGCATGCCCATGCCCGTGCCCTGAACGGATATTTTCTTTCCCTTGTACGAACCGGTAAATCCGTACATTCCGCGTATATCGCTGTACAACCTGGCTTCCGTCAGAAAATTTTCTGCTATCCATTTGGCCCGTAGCGGGTCGCCCGGGAGCAATACGGTTTCCGCAATGTCTTCTTTTTCAGCTCGTATATGTAAACTCATTTCAATAAGATTCGTTAGAAGTAAGCCCCTCTACAATGGCAATGCCATTGGAAGTCCCGATCCGGGTAACCCCCAAAGCTATGTATTTTTGCGCAACATCAAAACTTTTTATACCCCCGGAAGCTTTTAACTGTGCTTTTCCGGCTACGGCAGCTTTCATTATTCCGATATCGTGAAGGGTAGCCCCGCCCGTACCGAAGCCCGTAGAGGTCTTTACGAAGTCGGCACCGGCATCCGCAGCGAGGGTACTGGCCAGTGTTTTTTCGGCATCGGTAAGATAGCAGGTTTCCATGATGACTTTCAGTACACAAGGACCTATAGCTTTTTTAACGGCCGTGATCTCTTCCCTGACTTTTTTTGTTTCAGCAGATTTAAGCCACCCCAGGTTAATGACCATGTCGATTTCATCCGCACCGTCGGCTACGGCCTGTTCCGATTCAAAAACCTTGGCCTTTGTACTCATGGCCCCAAGGGGGAACCCGGCAACCGCACAAATGTAAACATCGGCAGCATCCTTCAGGACCTCACGGGCAGTGGCTACGTAACAGCCGTGTACACATACGGAATAAAAGCGATAGTGCAGGGCCTCTTCACACAAACGGACGATATCCTTTTCCGTGGCCGATGGCTTTAACAGGGTATGATCTATATAGCGGTTTATTTTCATGAGAAACCTTCTTCTTCAATATGAGCATAAAAGCAAAAAATCCTCTTATCAATCCGTTGAGGCGGTTTTCTGAGGCCTGAAACTCCTGTGACGCTCTTCAAAAGTAGTGCTTTTTACCGGGATGACCACTTCCCTGAAAAGTTCGAGAAATTCACCGGAGTGCCGCTCTACCTTGTTGGTCCGGATATTAAAATGTACAAAATTGAGCCAGGCTACCGATTTCAGGACTTTTTTATCGCTGTCCCACATACGGGCTTCCACCAGCAGGTGTTTGTCTGAATACCGGACAAGCTGGGTTTCGATCACGACTTCTTCCATGGTAAACACGGGCTTTAAATAAGCTACCTGGCTACTACTGACGACCCATCCGAGCCCCTGTTCCCGGACTATCCGGAAAATATCGATATCGTAATATTCCAGTAACTGGTCTTCACGGGCATTGATAAAATAATCGAGATACCGCCCGTTGTTCAAATGGTTAAAAGGATCACAGTCCTGAAACCGTATTTTTTTTCTGCTTTCCAAAATGCCTGGTCGTTTGTCCATATGAGCTGTGTTTTTTATACCGAACGGTATATTAAAGGTTAAAAAAATAGTTTAATATGCGTTTACGAATTGTTTTTATGCTTAATCATTTATCAAATTTCCATTCCCGCAGGACTATGTGCTCCAGGATATCCATGGTACGTTCCAGGTACGAACGATCGTCCATTGTAAAACTCATGAAAACCGCTCCCTCAATAATACTGAACATCTGCCGTGCACTTCCGGCCGGGTCCAGCCCGGGTTTTAGTTCACCAGCAGTTTTTCCCTCTTCTATGATATTCGCCAGGCTTTGTTCGATTTTCCGAATAATGTTTCGCACGCCGTCCAGGAGTTTTTCGTTCTGATGGTTGGCATCGACACCGATGTTGATTATCGGGCACCCGCCCATGTCCTGTGAGAAATCGTAATAATTCCGGTAAAAATCCGTAATGAGCAGTAACTTTTGCAGGGGAGACGAACTGCTTTCCTGGTGTTCGCGCACTTCGCGTAAAATGCGCTTTACATTATAACGAAAAGCTTCTATGGCGAGTTCTTCCTTATTCCGGAAATTACCGTAAATGGCACCCTTGGTGAGTTTTGTGGCCCTGGTGATGGTGCTCATACTGGTAGCCGCATAGCCGTTCCTGTTAAAAATGGAAGCTGTAGTGGCAATAATAAACCTGGATGTTCTTTCCGCTTTGTTTTGCACGACGCCATGATTCTATCCAACAAATATATAAAATATACCGATTGGTATATTAATGATATCTGTTTTTTTCGATACTTTGTTGTAAATTGCCTTTACAAAAAAATGCATATGGCCGAACTTATCAGAATATATGAAGAAAATCCCAATCCACGGGAGATACAGAAGGTAGTAAAGGTTTTAAAACAAGGGGGACTGGTGATTTATCCTACGGATACGGTGTACGGTTTGGGTTGTGATATTACCAATTCCAAAGCCCTGGAACGCATTGCCAGGATAAAGGGCGTGAAGCTCGAAAAGGCCAATTTCTCTTTTATATGTGCAGACCTCAGTAATTTGTCCGACTACGTAAAACAGATGGAAAATTCAACTTTTAAATTGCTGAAACGGGCACTGCCCGGACCGTTTACCTTTATACTTTCCGGTAACAATAACCTGCCCAAAGATTTTAAAAAGAAAAAAACCGTAGGTATCCGTGTCCCGGCCAACAATATTGCCCAGGCACTGGTACGGGAACTGGGAAACCCTATAGTATCTACGTCCATACATGACGAAGACGAGTTGCTGGAGTATACCACCGATCCGGGGCTCATTTATGAAAAGTGGGACAACCTGGTAGATATCGTCATTGACGGCGGATACGGAGACAATGTTGCTTCAACCGTAGTAGACCTTACCGGGTATGAACCCGAAGTGATACGACAGGGGAAGGGTGATATCGAGGAGATTTTATAGTTGTTTTAATCCGGTATCCCGATTACTTTTTCCAGTGTATAGGTGATCAGGTCTTCCACTATTTTTTTCGGGTGTTCCGCAAAAGTGCCGTTGGCCCGGTTGGCTATAATGGCATTGAGGGAAATGGCACGGTGACCCAGCAGTCCGGAAAGCCCGTAAATGGCGGAGGTTTCCATTTCGAGGTTTGTGATTTTCAGTTCGCCGTGGGCAAAGCTGTCAATCTTCCTGTTCAGTCCGGGGTCCTGTAAGGGCAGGCGCAATACGCGTCCCTGCGGACCGTAAAAACCACCGGCTGTAGCCGTAACCCCGTGATATATTCCGCTGTCATTAAAAAAATCCCGGAGTTTTTCATCGCCTGATATGACGAGTGGCCGTGACTTCCGGGGGCTCCATGCCGTGTGTTTTATAAAGGCATCTTCTATTTCCGGGCGGGCAATAGCTTCGGTAGGGTAGGCGTGGAGCATCCCGTTCAGGTCGAGTGCAAACGAACTGGCCAGGAAAGCCCCGACGGGAATATCCTTTTGCAGTGCTCCCGAAGTCCCCACACGGATAATATTCAGCGAAGTGAGTTTTTTTTTGGCTATGCGTTTATCGAGGTCGATATTGACCAGTGCATCCAGTTCGTTGAGCACAATGTCGATATTGTCCGGGCCAATCCCTGTGGAGATCACGGTAAGCCTTTTTCCCTTGTAAATACCTGTCTCTGTCCGGAATTCCCGTTTTTGTGTGGTAAATTCCACTGTGTCAAAATGTTTTGTGATCCTGCCAACACGGTCCTGGTCACCTACAAAAATGATGGTGTCTGAGATATTTTCAGGTTTCAGGTTCAGGTGATAGATACTGCCGTCGGCATTGAGCATCAGTTCGGATTCCGCTATTTTCATCTCGATAAACTGGTATTTTACATGGGCCTGAGACCGCAAGATTTAAGACGTGAGAAGTCTTAGGCCGTTTTGTTCACGATTAAAAACAGAAAGAAGGACAAAATGCCCTTCTTTCCGGTGCTGCTGTTTGAATTTCGGGGGGTATTACAGTTTTAATAGCCTGGCTGTATCTTCGTGATACAGGAAGCTGTATTTTTTGGTCCCCCCGAGGTATATATCGTCTCGTTTTATAAAGGGATAATAATTCTGTACTTTGTTCAACACGTCTTTTCCCATGGGATTTAGCTTTACCGGGTTGAACGATTTAAATAAGGGCTTGATGGTATTTATCAGTCTGAAATACTGTAAATCCCCGAAGCCGTAATTACTTTCATTCTTGATAAGCATCTCCACAAATTTTTCCTTTGATGCTATTTTTTTGCTGTCTGCAATGGCAAGCGTACTGTTCTCCAGGTGATTCAACCCGTTCTTAACTGTGGGAAACCGGTGCAGGTGCAGGGCAATAGCATCGGTGAGATAAGGAAATTGGGAAGAATTGAATTTGGAAAAGGTCTCTAATCGTAGGGGAGTTTCGCTGCAGTAAAGTTGCCAGATGTAGTCGGCGTATTCTATATCGTCTTGTGTGAGTTGTATTCGGGATTCGTATAACTTGTGCAACTGCTCCCTGGTGTGGTTGGTGAGGATAAAGGGCTTGGTTTTCTTTTTCTTTCCGCAGACCAGTGAGATCTGTGCCCCGTTGCGGTGTTTCTTCAGCCAGCTGACCACCGCTATCATGTTGATCTGGCAGAAAAGGTCCTCATCAAACCAAAGGATAATCTCTTCCTGGGTCTTTTGATTACACAATCGCCTGTATTCCTTTAGCGTGGCCTCGATGAAGTTGGTCTTGGTAATCTTGTAGTTCTTGTTTAAAAACTCGAAACGGGTTTTCCAGAAAGATTCACTGCCCACTTCGGTTACCGTTCTCCCTTCACAGAGCATCTCTCTCCAGG
Source organism: Sinomicrobium kalidii (assembly GCF_021183825.1). Lineage (GTDB taxonomy): Bacteria > Bacteroidota > Bacteroidia > Flavobacteriales > Flavobacteriaceae > Sinomicrobium > Sinomicrobium kalidii. Next base: position 5,136,066 of record NZ_CP089211.1, read on the forward strand.
TAATAATTTCTCCTTCCAGCTTTAATTCTTTGAGATGAGAAGTAAAGCCATCCCCATTGGTAATGTGCAAGGTTCTAGTCATTATTATGGTTTGTTTAGATTAGCCAAAATTATGTTTTATATACGAGCCTAAAACCACTTTTATATTTTTGTCAAATAACTGTGTCTTTTTGTTATTTGCTTAACCTTATGTTTATACAATAACCTATCCGCCTACACGTTTTACATTATAGCCTTCATCCTTCAACAATTCCATGACCCTGTCCCGGTAATTCCCCTGTATGATAATTTCACCGTTCTTTACGGAACCTCCTACACCGCATTTGGTTTTCAGGAATTTTCCGAGTTCTTTCAGGTCGGTTTCACTGCCATGAAACCCCTTGACGACAGTAACGGTCTTTCCGCCGCGGCCCTTGTTGCTGAAATGCGCTTCCAGGTATTGCTCACCGGGGGAAGGGCTATTCGTTTCTTCATCATCGAAAACAGGCTCTTCTCCTGTAGAAAAAACGAAGTTTCCGAGGTCTTCAAGGCTGTTAAGTTTGTTTTTGTTGCCCATTGCTTTCCCTTTTTTGACAACGCTATCTTAAAGTAAACGTATGAATTACGATTAACGTATATCCTTTAACATGAAATAATTAACAATCAATTCAAACACCATATAATCAATGATTTACTTTACGGATAAAATGTATTTACATTGATTTTAACTGATGCCCGGATCATTAATCTTTTATGTTTTTATAAGTCCCAGTTCTACGAGACGTTCGTGGAGGAATTCTCCCGCCGTAATATCTTCGTACAACCTGGGATGTTGTTCATCTACACAATTTTCCAGACAATTAAGGGGCATTTCACTGATAGGGTGCATAAAGAAAGGAATGGAGTATCTGGACGTACCCCACAGTTCACGCGGCGGGTTTACCACCTGATGTATTGTAGATTTAAGGCGGTTATTGGTATGCCTGGAGAGCATATCGCCCACATTGATCATCAGTTCGTCAGGTTCGGCAATGGCGTCGATCCATTGCCCGTTGTGGTTCTGCACCTGTAATCCTTTACCATGAGCCCCCATAAGGAGCGTTATGAGGTTAATGTCCCCGTGTGCCGCAGCACGTATGGCATTTTCAGGTTCCCTGGTAATGGGAGGGTAGTGAATGGGGCGCAATATGGAATTGCCGTTTTTTATCCATTTGTCAAAATAATTCTCTTCCAGTTCCAGGCGTAAGGCCAGGGCCCTCAGTACGTATCTGGCGGTTTTCTCCAGCATTTTATAGGCTTCCTTTCCCACTTCATTGAACCGGGGAAGTTCCGCTACCATAACATTTTCAGGATATTCCGCTTTCAGTTTGGGATCGTCTTCCACATACTGCCCGAAATGCCAGAATTCCTTGAGATCGCCTTCCTTTCTTCCCTTGGCATGTTCTTTTCCGAAGGAAGTATAACCGCGCTGTCCGCCAATACCTTCTATTTCATATTTTTTCTTTACCTCTTCCGGCAGGGCGAAGAACTTCTTTATCTCGTCGTAGAGATCTTTTACTAACTGATCGGAAAGGAAATGTCCTTTCAGCGCCACAAAACCGATCTCTTCATAAGCATCGCCGATCTCTTTTATAAACTTGTTCTTTTTACCCGGATCGTCCGAGAGAAATTCTCTCAGGTCCACACTTGGTATCTTGTCCATTTATTCCAGAATTTAATCCCGGAAACACCAGCAGGTTTTTCCGGAGTGTATTGTGCTTTCCTGTACAAAGTTAGGCAATTAGCGGGCTAATTTAAAAAGATAGTTATTAACATCACAAAAAAATATCACATTCGCACTCCTTAATGTTATTTTTACCTACTTTTGAAGTTGTTAATAAAGTATGCTTCACATGAATTCTGTTTCCTCCAAAAAGACACGTATCACCTATCACAGAAGGGATTTGAGTGACAAGGAACTCCTTCGGCTGTATCAAAAAATGCTCCTCCCCAGGATGATAGAGGAGAAGATGCTCGTATTGCTCCGGCAGGGCAAAATATCAAAATGGTTCAGCGGTATCGGACAGGAAGCCATATCGGTAGGGGTGAGTTCGGCCCTGGAAAAGGACGAATATATTTTACCCATGCACCGCAACCTGGGCGTTTTTACTTCGCGGGGAGTGCCGTTACATCGTCTCTTTTCGCAGTGGCAGGGAAAAGCGAGCGGTTTTACACAAGGCCGGGACCGCAGTTTTCATTTCGGCACGCAGGAATTCCGCATTGTGGGAATGATTTCGCACCTCGGGCCGCAAATGGGGGTGGCAGACGGTATTGCCCTGGCCCACAAACTGAGAAAAGCAAAAAAAGTAACCGCCGTATTCACCGGGGAAGGGGGAACTAGTGAAGGGGATTTTCACGAAGCCCTCAATGTAGCTTCGGTCTGGGACCTTCCGGTGTTGTTCTGTGTGGAAAATAACGGTTACGGACTCTCCACACCCGTTGCCGAGCAGTTCAAGTGCGAACACCTGGCCGATAAAGGAACCGGGTACGGGATGGAATCGCACATCATAGACGGCAATAACATCCTCGAAGTTTATACAAAGGTGTCGGAAATAGCGGAAGATATAAGAGAAAATCCCCGTCCGGTGCTGCTGGAATTCAAAACATTCCGCATGCGGGGTCACGAAGAAGCCAGCGGTACCAAATATGTTCCCGCGGAACTCATGGAACGGTGGGCGGCCAGGGACCCTATTGAAAATTACGGGCAGTTCCTGGTTGAAGAGAGCATTCTTTCCGGGGAAAAGGACAAACACATCCGCAGGCAGATGTCTGAAACCATCCGGGAAAACCTGCAACTGGCATTTGACGAGCCCCCCGTGACATTTGATGAGGAAAAAGAACTGAATGCAGTGTACCGGAAGTTTGAGTTCCGGGAAATTAGTTCGGGGAGCAAACGGAACAATATCCGTTTCGTAGATGCCGTTTCACAGGGATTGGAACAAAGTATGGAGCGCTTTGATGACCTGGTGATCATGGGGCAGGATATTGCCGAATACGGCGGGGTGTTTAAGATTACCGACGGCTTTACCGAAAAATTCGGCAGGGAGCGGGTACGGAATACCCCTATTTGTGAATCTGCGATAGTTTCTGCCGCCATGGGACTTTCCGTTAACGGTATGAAAGCCGTTGTGGAAATGCAGTTTGCCGATTTCGTATCCACCGGGTTTAACCCCGTAGTGAATTACCTGGCCAAAACACATTATCGCTGGGGACAGCATGCAGACGTGGTCATCCGGATGCCCTGCGGGGCGGGAGTGGGGGCCGGACCGTTCCATTCACAGACCAACGAGGCCTGGTTTACCAAAACCCCCGGACTCAAGGTGGTGTACCCGGCATACCCGTACGATGCCAAAGGGTTGCTTGCTACCGCCATTGAAGATCCCAATCCCGTATTGTTCTTTGAACACAAGGCTTTGTACCGCAGTATATACCAGGAAGTACCCGAAGATTACTACAACCTGCCTTTCGGAAAGGCCGCTGTACTCCAACAGGGAAACGACGTCACTATCATATCATATGGTATGGGCGTACACTGGGCCCGGGAAACCCTGGATGAAGACCGCACTATCAGTGCCGACCTCATAGACCTTCGTACCCTGCAACCACTGGATGTGGAGACCATACTGGCCTCTGTACGCAAAACCGGGAAGGCCATTATTCTTCAGGAAGACACATTGTTTGGCGGACTGGCCAGCGATATTTCTGCAATAATCGTGGAAAATTGTTTTGAATTCCTGGATGCACCCGTACAGCGGGCGGGCAGCCTGGAAACACCGGTACCCTTTGCCGGGGCCCTCGAAGCGGGCTTTTTGCCGAAGCAACGGTTCAAAACGGCATTACACCGATTATTAGCGTATTAATGTCGAATTATCGGGTCTTGAAGAGATTTAATTGACTGTTTGTTGTACTAAATTTGTTTTTTTTGCGTATTTTTAAACATAAAAAATAAATAAATTATGACAAAAATTCGTGTAACCCTTATCTTATTAGTCGTCCTGGTGGCCTCTTCCTGTTCGCTTTCCAAAGTAAACAAGGAATACAGAGGAGCTATAGTCGGCAACTGGATTTTGAATGACGTGACTTACGCAGGTAACAGCGGAAACTTCAAGTCCGTTCTCTTTAACGATGTTTCTGACGAATGCTTTAAAGGAAGTCAATGGTTTTTCAGGAACAGTAACAGTACCGGTACGTATACCATTAACCCCGGTGCCGATTGTATGGAAGGAGCCAGGAATATCCGGTGGTCCGTACACGAAAGCGGCGCTTCAAATCAACTTCAGTTCAAGTTCATTGACGAGAAAAAGAACGATCTGAGCGGCGGGTACGGTTACAGGCTGGATATTGTTACCCTTAACCAGCAGGAAATGACATTACAGACCAATACCACGGTAGAAGGAGAGCCCATTACCGTAGTATATCACTTTTCAAGATCTTATTAATAAAAATATAAAACATCAGTTATGATACAGAATTCATTGCGAAAACTGGGAGTCGGTCTTCTTGCGATTGCCCTTTTTACAGGTTGTGATGCCGTAAGGAATGCCGGAAACAAGGAAAAAGGCGCTGTGATCGGTGCTACAGGCGGTGCTGTCATTGGCGGAATTATAGGGAATAATGTCGGTGACAAGAAAAACTCTGCGCTGGGCGCCATAATCGGTGGTGTTGTAGGCGGTGCGGCCGGAACGTATATCGGTGACCGCATGGACCGCCAGGCAGAAAAGATCGAAGAAGAAATCCCCGGAGCTGAGGTAACCAGGGTAGGCGAAGGCATTAATGTAACCTTTGACGAAAGCAGCGGGGTATATTTTGCTACCAACAAATACAATATCAATTCGAAATCTGCAACGACATTGAACAAGCTCGCAGGGATATTTAATGAATACCCGAACTCTCTTGTTCTTGTGGAAGGGCATACCGACAATACCGGAAGTGCCGAATACAACATGGGACTTTCACAACGAAGGGCCAGTGCGGTTACCGATTATCTGGTAGGGCAGGGCGTTTCTTCCGGAAGGTTCACTACCAAATGGTATGGAGAAACACAACCGAAATACGACAACAGTACCTCAGAAGGACGGGCCAAAAACCGGAGGGTGGAAATAGCCATTGTCGCCAGCGAGGAACTGAAAGAAGAAGCGAGACGAAAAACGCAGTAAATTATCGGATTTACAATACCGATGAACATAAAGTAGAGACGTGCGGCCGCACGTCTCTACTGTTTTCAGGCATAGTATTGCTATGGGGATTTCATATTTTTTTCGTACCTTTTAATTAAGAAATAAGAAACAGGCAAAACACAAAAATCATGAGACATCGCGTATTAATACCCACCGACTTTTCCGATAATGCATGGAACGCAATAGACTACGCGATTTCACTTTACAGTGGTGAGGAAACCGTATTTTTCCTGCTCAATTCGTATTCCCCGAATGCCATAAACCCCGGGGAGGTCATGACCTCTTCCGCAGCGACCAAAACACTTCTCGATGCGGTAAAATCATCTTCAAAAGCCGGGCTGAAAAAATCGCTGGAAAAGATTTTGTCGGGCAAAACGGACAAGAAACATACGTTCGAAGCCATTTCAAAATTCGATTACTTTGCCAGTGCCGTTGCCGAAGTGTGCAGGGAAGAGAAAATAGATATGGTGGTTATGGGAACTTCCGGGTCCAGCGGATTGAAAGAGATCCTGGTAGGAAGCAATACGGCCAGCCTTATAGGTAAGATTGAGAGTCCGCTCCTGGCCATCCCGGAATCTGCCCGGTTTTCACCGCCGAAAGAAATAGGTTTCGCCACCGACTACAACACCAAATACAAAAAAAAGAACCTGGAGGTATTGTTCCGTATTGCCGGCAAATTCACCTCAGACATCAGGATATATCATGTGTTACAGAAAAAAGACACCCTTACCGAAAAAAACAAGCAGGTCCGGGCCGAAATGGAAAAACGGTTTTCCGGGCACAATCACAGTTTTTTTCTGCTTACCGATACTTCACTCAGTGATGCCACCCGTATTTTTATAGAAAGCAGAAACATCCAGTTACTCTGCATGATAGCCAAGAAGCATAGCTTTCTCCAGCACCTGTTCGGAATGAGCCATACCAGGGATATGTGCTATCATATCGATATCCCGCTGTTAATATTACAAAATGAAGCCGGGTAATGTCCGCAGTAATTCATAAATTTGGTTCTTTCATTAAACATTAAAGAAATAAACCCGGCCTGTTTCTGAGACCGGAAGCCATTAAAACCATCAATACATGGAAAAAATACTCATACCGACCGATTTTTCCGATAATGCATGGAATGCGGTCAGCTATGCCCTCAAACTGTTTAAGGACAGTGAATGCACTTTTTACCTTCTTCACGTACTCCCGCCGACATTGGGAAGCAGAGAAACCATGGCCTCTGAAGTCACTGACGAGATGCTTTCGCGGGCAAAGGTCACGGCTACGGAGAAGCTGGAGAAGTGGGCAGAAAAAATGATCTCTTCTGAAAACAAGGGGAAACACAAAACAGAGATCCTCACAAAATTCGACCTCTTTACCGATGCGGTGGACGATATTGTCAGCGAAAAGAAAATCGACATGGTAGTCATGGGATCGCGTGGAGCAGGGGGAATAAAAGGTTTTTTTCTGGGTAGCAGCACTTCCAATCTCATCGGCCATGTAAAATGTCCCATCCTGGCGGTGCCGAAAGACCTGGAATTCGAACCTGTGGATGAAATAGGTTTTGCCGTAGATTATGAATTTGCGTATGATAAAAAAGGGCTGGAGCCCGTGTTTCGTATAGCGGAGAAATTTTCTTCCGATATCAGGTTTTACCATGTTATGGAGAAAAAGGACGAATGGAACGGGGAAAAAGAAAAGATACGGGAAGGTATTAAAAAAGCGTTCAAGGGATTTAATGCTTCTTTTTACCTGCTAACAGATGTTCCCCTGGATGTCGCCACCCGGCTTTTTGTGGAAAGCAGGGAGATCGACCTGCTCTGTATGGCCGCTGAAAAACGGAATTTCCTGGACCACCTTCTCGGAAAATCTCCCGTAAAGAACATAAGTTATCACAGCACTACACCTTTGCTGGTATTGCATAAGGATACACTCAGGTAAAACTTTTTCACAGGAGCGATGATTTGGAAAGCCCGTCCCGGTTAAAAGAGACCGGGACAGGATGGATATACCCCGGTACAAACACAAGAACAGTCCGTACGACAACATGGAAAAAATACACATAAGACAGGCTGAACTGAACGATCTGGATACCCTGCTGGAATTTGAACAGGGGGTTGTTGAGGCCGAACGTCCCTTTGACAATACATTAAAAGATGAGAAGATAAGCTATTACGACCTTGAGGCCTATATCCGTGATAAAGAAACCGAGGTGGTCGTTGCCGAATGTGACAAACGGCTTATCGGCTCCGGATATGCACGTATCCTCAAAGCCAAACCCTTTCTGAAACACAAAAAATATGCTTACCTGGGGTTTATGTATGTAGCCCCCGATTACCGTGGCAGGGGAGTTAACGGGCAAATTATGGATGCCCTTAAACAATGGTGCCGCAAACAGGAGATCACTGAAATACAACTGGATGTTTACAATGATAACAAGGCGGCCATAAAAGCCTATGAAAAATCGGGGTTTGAGCGTTATTTGATAACGATGCGGATGGCGCTGGAACCATAGAAATCAGATATTCAAAAATAAAAGATCGTACAAATAAGAAAGGTTTTCATGGCATTCCGCACAATTATTGTACCTTTACCGGGCGGTAATCGTGCGAATGCCCGAATAAAGTAATTCACAGGCCTTTTACCCGGCATCCGGCCGGTTTTTGTTCTTCGTATTGCTCTCCGGTTATTTTTCTGCGACTTGTCCGCGGCCGTTATACTAGGCGATTATATTTATTCACTTAATAAAAATTCAATTACTGAATGGGAAGATCACAGGAAAGCTACAGCAAAAGGGAACGGGAAAAAAAACGTTTGAAAAAGAAAAAGGAAAAACAACAGAAGAAGGAAGAACGTAAAGCGAGTTCCAAAAGCGGCGACCTGGAAGATATGTTGGTATATGTGGATGAATACGGTCGACTTACGGACACTCCGCCCGACCCTGCAAACAAGGTTGAAGTAGATGCAGAAAGTATAGAGATAGGCGTTCCCAAAAAAACAGAAGAAGATGTCCCGTCCGAACTACAGGGCAAAGTGGCATATTTTAACCATTCCAAGGGATACGGTTTTATCCGGGAACTGGACAGCGGTGAAAAATACTTTGTCCATGTCAATGGCCTTTTGGATGATATAGACGAAAATGACAAGGTTTCGTTCGAGCTCGAAAAAGGGCTGAAAGGAATGAACGCCGTAAATGTCAAAAGAATATAGTTGCCCGTAACGAATTGATTGCTTTCAACAATTTTCGGGACTACTCTTTTCACTTGTACGAACATCACGCACCTGCTGAATACAGATACAAACTACGAATGACCATCGTGAATATACGGTGAATTCCGTACTCCGGTCATTCGCTCTTTGCCGTATTTGGGGGTGCCATTATATTTTGGAATCATGAGCGGCCGGTAGCGTAGTTACAATTCAATGCAGCTAGCGGTATATTCTTACGGACATAAACGGTCTTAGCCTAATCAAAGATGCAACGTTGTGATGTTTGTACAGGTAAAAGGAATAATTTCTTCACCCAAAATGCTTTTTCTTCTGATTAAGGACATCCCGGTTATTTCGGATTTACATAGCATTGACCTTTTTAAAACTTGCCCGGATGCTACATATTATGTAGTTTTGCTACATTAAATGTAGTAACTGCGAATATTATGGCATTTCCAACTCCGGGAAAACCGGTCAGAGGGTCCAGGTCAGGACAACCCATTATGGCTCTTTTCGACCTTTTGGGGCGAAACTGGGCCATGGGTATCATATGGCATTTATCCTCCGGTCCGGGCACATTCCGTCAACTTCAGGATTATTGTGAAAGCATTTCACCAACCACGCTGAACAAAAGGCTCAAGGAACTTAAACGAGCCCGTCTAATAGAGAAAACCCCGGAAGGGTATGCACTGACTGCAGCGGGAAGAGAAGTATTTGAACTGCTATCCCCCCTGGGGGAATGGGCCAAAAGCTGGGCACAACATCTGAAAGAAGCATAATATGGCCACATTACAATATTACAGCCACACCGGCTTTGACCGGGCACCGCATTTGCGGGAAAAACCCGGTAACTCCGCATTGTACAGGACCATTTTTTTATGGCGGGGCAAGTTTTTCTTTACCCGGGAAGGAAGTCCCTATATTTTTACAAAATCACTGAGCATTTCGTTCTCAGAAGAATTGTTTTTTCTCGGCACAGAAGGAGATTTCGAGACTATTTGTATAGACCTTTCCCATATGGAAAGTCCTGAGCTTGATCATCTGGGGGAAGGGGATTTTTATGACCTGCGGCATGCCGTACACAATATAAACCATAAGGAAGCGGCTGTGCTTGCCTATGCCAAGGGAGTGGCCGAGTGGAATGCCAACAATATTTTTTGCGGAGTTTGCGGCAGCCGGACCCGAAGCCTGGAACGGGGACACTGCAGGGCATGTACCAACGAAAGCTGTGCAAGGATCAGCTATCCCAGGATCGACCCCGCAATTATCGTACTGATCGAATACCGCCCGGATAAGGGGGAGCCGCTATGTCTCCTCAACAGGATAAAAACCGAATACGGTTACCGGTGTTCCACATTTGCGGGTTTTGTCGAAATAGGGGAGAGCCTGGAGAATGCGGTGGTCAGGGAAATGAAAGAAGAGGTGGATGTAGATGTCAAGAACATGACCTATATCGCTTCCCAGCCCTGGCCGTTTCCGTCTTCAGTTATGATCGGTTTTACTGCTGAAACGGAATCGGAAGTATTCCGTGTGGACAATAAGGAAATTAAAGACGCCGCATGGTATTCGGCCCGGGAGATAAAGACACTGGTTGCAGCAAATAAGCTGGAACTCTCCCGGAGCGATTCCATTGCCAGGTATCTTATAGAGTCATGGGTTTCCAAAAATCTCAATGATTAATATGATCCGGGATTTTTATATCAATTACCTGCCAAAAGACTGAGGTACAACGATACCCCGGGAAAGTGAAAAATACGTGCCCGACAGGCAGAACATCCCTGAGGGGAGCCTTTTGTCTTATCCGTTATTCATGTTGTTTTAACAAAAAAATAACAACAACCGTTAAAATATCTTTTGCGTTATCCCGACTGCAATAATGTACGCCGGTTACTACGGTGACAAAAACCACGCAAAAAGATATGAAAGCTATGAAAAATACCCCGGTTTTACAGAAAATGAGAGACATTCAATTTCCCGCGGAAACAGCGATGGTAAATCAGGGTACCATTATCATCCCGGATATAAGCGGTTTTACAAAATTCGTAAACGGCACGGATGCTTTTACCGGCAAACACATCACCCGGGCCTTGCTCTCTTCCATAATAGACAGCAACGTCCTAAACCTTAAAATTTCTGAAATAGAAGGTGATGCCGTGCTGTTTTACGGATACGGCGTTCCTCTGGATACCCGGTCCATACTCGCTCAGTATGAAATCATGCTCGGCAGCTTTAACCGTAAACTGGCACAGCTTGAAACCTTCCTGGGCAAAAAGATAAATTTATCCCTGAAACTCATAGCCCATTACGGTCCGGTTACGGAATACAGTATAGGGACGTTCAGGAAACTGTACGGAAAGGCAGTGGTCCAGGCACATCAATTGCTTAAAAACCCCATTAAAAGCAGTACCTACGTATTGCTGACGGACAGCCTTCTGAAAGCGGTCCCCCCGGTCTTTAAAAACTTTAATGCGATCGGGGCATACGGAAAGTCCAGGAACATCAATTATACCTATTATAATTATGAGCCCGAAGTCATCGGTATATGATTATAGTGAATGGTTTTATAATTCCTTGTTAAAACGGGCAATATACAGTAAGAATCCCGGTTGAATATTTTAAAATCCCCCCTGCTTTTCTTATCTTTGGAAGAGCAGGGGGCACTTTTTTAACCGGATGATAACGGTATTCTCTCTTGACTTTCTTTCCCCGCTGCATACAGGAATCGTATAAACCAAATCACATCTTATGTCAGTATTGAATGTAACCCAAAAACTGATTCGCTCACACCTTATCGAGGGTGAACTTGTCCCGGGCAGGGAAATCGGGTTGAAAATAGACCAGGCCCTCATGCAGGACGCTACGGGAACACTGGTACAACTCGAACTTGAGGCCATGAAACTGAAACGGGCCCAAACGGAAGTGGCGGTACAATATGTGGATCACAACCTGTTACAGACAGACTTTAAGAATGCGGATGACCACCTTTTTTTGCATTCCGCTGCACAGAAATTCGGATTGTGGTTTAGCCGTCCCGGGAATGGGGTAAGTCATCCTGTACATATGGAACGTTTCGGTAAACCGGGAAAAACCCTTGTGGGCTCGGATAGCCACACCTGTGCGGCAGGATCGTTGGGCATGCTGGCTATCGGCACGGGTGGGCTCGACGTAGCCGTTGCCATAGCCGGGCAGCCGTATTATGTCAAAATGCCGGAGGTTATGGGAGTTAAACTTACCGGTAAACTCCCGCCCTGGGTAAGTGCCAAAGATGTGATCCTCGAAATGCTACGTCGCCACGACGTAAAAGGGGGCGTGGGCAAGATCATCGAATATTACGGTGAAGGTCTGCAACACCTCAGTGCCATGGACAGGCATGTCATAGCCAATATGGGAGCCGAACTGGGAGCAACGACAACGGTTTTTCCGAGCGACGGGGAGACCAGGCGCTTTCTGAAATCACAGGGCAGGGAAGAAGACTGGACGGAATGGATCGCTGATGAAGGGGCGGAATACGATTTGCACGACGAAATTATACTGGACGATCTGGTGCCGCTTATAGCATTGCCTACCAGCCCCGGTAATGTTGTCCCCGTGAGGGAGGTAGAGGGAAAACCCATCAGCCAGGTCGTTATAGGATCATCTGCCAATCCCGGATTACGGGATTTCTGGATTGCCGGAGCGATCGTAAAAGACCGGTTTACAAGTCCGGAAGTGTCTTTTGACATTAACCCTACATCCCGGCAGATCATTCAGAATATGATAGATAACCGGGCTTTTGCCAACCTGATCAAGGCCGGGGCCCGCTTCCACCAGTCCGGGTGTATGGGGTGTATAGGAATGGGCCAGGCCCCCGCTTCGGGCACCATAAGCCTGAGGACCATGCCCAGAAACTTCCCGGACCGTTCCGGGACCAAAGATGACCAGGTACACCTGTGTAGCCCGGAAACCGCAGCGGCATCTGCACTGACCGGAAAGATCACCGATCCGAGGGATATGGAAAAACTATACGGCATGACGTACCCGGAATACAAAACTCCCGAAAAAGAGATCATCAATACCGATATGCTGGTGGCCCCTCCGGAAAACGGGGAAGATATAATACTTAAAAAGGGCCCGAATATTAAGTCGTTGCCACATATACCGCCCCTGAAGGACAGTTACAAGATCCCGGTGTTGCTGAAAATGGGCGATAATATTTCTACGGATGAAATACTGAAAGCGGGAGCGGAAGTACTGCCCTTCAGGAGCAATCTTCCGGAAATCAGCAAATTTTCCTATACGGTGATCGACGAAACTTTTTACGACCGGGCCATGGAAAGCAGGGATGAATTTGGCGGACATATTGTAGTGGCCGGAAATAATTATGCACAGGGATCCAGCCGGGAACATGCCGCTATTGCCCCGAAATACCTGGGGCAGGTAGCTGTTATTGCAAAGAGCTATGCCCGTATTGCATGGCAAAACCTGGCAAATTTCGGAATATTGCCGCTGGGATTTGTGAATAATGATGACTACGAAAAGATAGAGCAGGAAGATATCGTACGGTTTAAAGACCTCATTGCCAATGTAAAAAACCGGGAAAACATTATGGTGGCTATAGAAAAGAAAAACGGTGAAACCCTAACCATACCTGCCAGTCATTCCCTGAGCGACCGCCAGATAGATGTATTGCTGAAAGGGGGGATTATCAATGATTATAAAGAAAAACTTGCAGGCTGACCGGAAGCCGGTTGGTGCTGAAAGCGGTAAATATGACAATCCGCATGCAGACAGACGCCTTATTGTTTGAATTTTGTAATTATCGGATTGAATTTTACAGGCGCTTCATTTTTTTATCCGTTAAATTTGGTAGGTCGTACAGTAACTCAATACAGCTAAATCACGCATGGCAAAAATAGAGACCATAGAAGATTTTTACAGGAAAAAAAAGAAGCCGCTTCCGGAAAACCTGAATGGCAGTATCGGTCATTTTAACGTTTTCAGGATGGAGGATTTTGCCGTTACCAGGCAAAACACCGTACAGTACAACAGGAGAAACTATTATAAAATAGCTCTGCTGCGCGGGGATCATGTTTATCACTATGCCAGCAAGAGTATTGAAGCTCAGGGTGTAACACTGATGTTCTTCAACCCCAGGGTACCGTATACGTGCGAACAGTTTTCGGAACTCTCTTCAGGCTATTTCTGTATATTCACCGAAGCCTTTATTACCCAGCATTTCAGAACAGATGTGCGGGAATATTCCATGTTCCTTCCCGGAAATAAGCCCAGTTACAGCCTGAATTCCGGTCAGGACAGCTGTTTTAGCGGTATTTTTGAAAAAATGCTTGCTGAAATTGATTCCGATTATACGCACAAATACGATCTCATCCGCCATTACGTTATGGAAATTATCCATAATGCCCTGAAAATGCATCCCACTGAAAAACTGTATCAGAACGTGGATGCCAGTTCCAGGCTTACAGCGGTATTTTCCGAATTACTGGAAAGACAATTCCCCATAGACTCTGTTTCGCAGCGTTTCACCATGCGATCCGCCCGCGATTATGCCGATCAATTATCCGTACATGTAAATCATCTGAACAGGGCCATCAGACAGACCACCGGAAAAACGACCACCACCCACATATTTGAACGACTTACCAGTGAAGCCATGGCACTACTGCGCCACACCGACTGGAATATTGCCGAAATCAGTTATTCCCTCGGATTTGAGGAGCCCGCGCACTTCAACCAGTTTTTTAAAAAACAGACCGGTGAAAAGCCTTCCGCTTTCAGGACCCAGGCAGTTTTTAATGCATAAAATTCCCGGTAATAGCTGCCTCACTTCTTATTTGTTTGAATTTTGCAACTAATTGTTCGGTATCCGTAATAATCCTATAGCAACACCAAACTATCTTTGAACCAAGTATTTACATCAGTATAAACACATTGGGACTTTATCAATTAAATTAATACTATCATGAAAAAAGTTTGGTTAGTTACAGGAGCTTCAAAAGGGCTCGGACTCAAATTGGTTGAAAAATTACTGGCGTCGGGATATCAGGTAGCCGCTACTTCCAGGAAGCTGGACGACCTGCAAAAGGCCGTCGGCGAAAAATCGGAGAATTTTATTCCCCTGGAAACCGATGTGACTGATGAGGCCAGTGTAGAAAAGGCGGTCAGGGAAACAATTGCACACTTCGGTAACATAGATGTCGTTGTAAACAATGCGGGTTACGGATTGGCCGGAGCCCTCGAAGAACTGACGGATGCCGAATCAAGAGAAAATTTTGATGTCAACGTATTCGGCGCCCTGAATGTTATTCGTAAAGTATTACCCCATATGAGGGAGCAGGGCTCCGGGCGTATTTTTAATGTGGCTTCCATTGCAGGTTTTATCGGTTCTTTCCCCGGATTCGGGATTTATTGTGCCACAAAATTTGCCATGCACGGCTTTTCGGAATCCCTGGCCGCCGAAGTGGAACCTTTCGGGATAAAAGTGACCATTGTGTCTCCGGGATATTTCAGGACCGGTTTTCTAAGCAGCGCTTCGCTTAAAGTACCGAAGCACGAAATCGGTGCGTACGAAAATGTAAGGCAAGTGCAGAAAGTCCATGAAAACGAATATAACGGGAATCAACCGGGAGATCCTGAAAAAGCGGCAACGGCGTTTATTAAAATTGCCGAACAACAAAACCCTCCGCTTCACTTATTCCTCGGGCAGGATGCCTACGACCTGGCGGAAAGCAAAATAAAAGCCGTACAAAAAGACCTGGATACGGAAAAAGAACTGGCCACGGCTACCGCATTTGTAACTGCCTGATCCTGTCAGTTACCCGTGAAAAAGAAAAAAATGAACCGGAAAAGGATGAATGGCCATGTGCCCTCATCCTTTTCTTTTAACCGGGAAGGTCCTTTTGCTGGAGTTCACTGATAACCCTGTTCAGGCTTCGCTGTGTAATTCCGAGATAGTTGGCAATATCCCTTTTGGAAATAACCCCGGTAAGCCGGGGAAACTGTGCCTTTAACCGGAGAAAATTATCTTCAATAGCATGCGACTGATGGTATGAATGACGCAATCCCGTGTATCGTATTTTAGTGGCCAGTGCCTTTAATATAAGCGTATTGAACTTTTTGTCATTTTGGAGCAACAGGTTGAACTGTTCCCTGGGAATCCTGTAAATATCCGTACCGGTGATGGCTTCTACCGCACAAAAACTCAGCGTACCGTTCAGCACTTCAATTTCTCCGAAAATTTCGCCTTCACCAAAAAACTCCTGGATAAAATCCTTGCCGTTATCTTCCGTCAGATAACATTTTACGATCCCTTTTTTAACGATATGGACAGAAAGCACCCGTTTTTCCTGTCCTATAACCTGTTCCCCGGGATCGTATTTTTCCGCAATAATGCAATCTTCCCGCCTTGAGCGAAGTTCGGTGATATACTGAAGTAATTCCTTGTTAATCCGTATCATTTTGTCGTGTCGGGACAAATGTCCTTTTTTGTACTCAAAAGTAGTTTTTCCTTTGCAGGAACTAATTTATCCTCAAAAGTAATTAAAAACAGCAACGAAATGCAATCGGAAAGATTATTCAAACAAATAGAATTTATCCGCGAAATAGACAAGCTGAAATATATACGGCGCAAGACCAAACTGTTTAACAGCGACAGGAACGAAAATGATGCGGAACACAGCTGGCATCTCGCCTTAATGGCTATGGTGCTGGCCGAACATGCAGACGATTCCGTAGACCTCTTAAAGGTACTGAAAATGGTATTGATACATGATATTGTGGAAATAGATACCGGGGACATCTTCCTGCATGATACCACAAGGAATCACACCAATACCGAAGAAGAACTGGCAGCAGCGAAGCGGATATTCGGGTTATTGCCGGATAATCTGGCCCGGGAACTCACTGAAACATGGATGGAATTCGAAGCCGGGGAAACGCCCGAAGCAAAGTTTGCCAAAACCCTGGACAGACTGGAACCCTTATTGCAAAATATGTCCAATAACGGGGGCACCTGGGCTGAATTTGATATCACACACGGCAAGGTCATGGAAAAAGCGAAGATAATTAAATACAGTTCAGCGGTAATATGGCAGTATACGGAGACCCGGATTCGGGAGAGTGTAGCTAAAGGAATATTAAAAGCATAGCGGACTTATTATGCCGATATTTACGTTCAGCAGTCCTGTGTATAACCTTCGTTTCGGTCTGGTTTGCCTCAGTTCGCTGCTGTTTTCCTCCAGTTACAATATGCTTATCCCCGAACTCCCGGCATACCTGAGCGGATTGGGAGGTGCGGAATACAAAGGGCTGATCATTTCCCTTTTCACCCTCACTGCCGGATTGTCCCGTCCTTTCAGCGGTAAACTTACAGATACCATCGGCCGTATTCCCGTAATGATCACGGGTGGTGTCGTTTGTCTTTTATGCGGATTGTTTTATCCGGTCCTGGGAAGTGTTGCAGGCTTTCTGTTCCTAAGGCTGGTACACGGGTTTTCCACCGGGTTTACCCCCACGGCAACAGCCGCTTATGTAGCAGATATCATTCCGAAGAAAAGATGGGGAGAGGCCCTCGGGCTGCAAGGCCTTTGTTACAGCCTGGGCTTTGCTCTGGGACCGGCAATAGGCGGGCTCGTTAAACTGCATTACTCTTTTGACATCCTTTTTTACACCTCCTCGCTTGTTGCACTGCTATCCATCGTTATCCTGGCCAATATGAAGGAAACGCTTGTTGAAAAACAAAATTTCAGCCCGGGTATCCTCCGCATTTCAAGGAAGGATATCATAGCTCCCGAAGTATTGCCCCCGGCCATTGTAACTTTTATGTCCTATATAGCTTTTGGTATCATTCTGACCTTGATCCCTGACTGGAGCGAACATCTTGGCCTTTCCAATAAAGGCGCATTTTTTATAGCATTTACCATAGCTTCCCTGACCGTCCGCGTAATTGCCGGGAAAATTTCCGATAAATTCGGTCGCGTTCCTGTTGTATACGCCGGGTTGTTTATCCTGTTTATTGCCCTTATGCTTATCGGTAGCCTGGATTCATTTTCAGGGTTGATGACCGGCGCTGCGGTATATGGCATGGCCATGGGCATGTTGCCCCCCGCTTTAAACGCCTGGACCGTAGACAGGAGTATTGAAGGGCAACGGGGCAAGGCCCTGGCCACGAGATACATCGCACTGGAAGCCGGGATCGGGCTCGGGGCCTTTTTCTCCGGTTGGTATTACGCAGATATGATAAACAGGATCCCGGTAATAATGTACGCCGCTGCCGCAATTACTCTCATAGCCCTGGGGTATATGTGGCACCTGGGATATCATCATAAAACAGCAAGAAATCATCGGTAATAAACTACTTACATCCAAAGTACAAATAAATCGTCTGTAAAACTTTACCAAACAAATAGTTTACAATAAATTTGACATACAGTTTGCGAATGATTTGAAAAAAGAGAAGAAAAGAAAATCGAGGTTTTTCAGGAGAGCGGCAAGGGTACTGCTCGGTTTGTTTGTGTTTATAATTCTCCTGCTTCTCTTTGTACGAAGTCGCTGGGGACAGGATATTATTGTTAGCAGGGTCACCTCCTATATTTCGGGAAAGACCAATACCAAAGTAGAGATCGAACGTCTTTTTATCACTTTTTCGGGAAGTGTTGCCCTGAAAGGACTGTATCTTGAGGACAGGGAAGGCGATACCCTGGTCTATTCCCGGAGCCTCGAAGCAAATGTTCCCCTGGGTCCGCTGCTTTTCAGGAATGATATTGTCGTAAACCGTATGGACTGGTCCGGCCTCAGGGCCAGGATATCCCGGAAAGATTCCGTACAGGGGTTTAATTTTCAGTTTCTGACGGATGCTTTTGCCGCCGAAGACACCACAGCATCGGAAACACCGGATACCACGGCCACCATGCCCGGCATACACCTGAACAATATCCGCTTTTCAGATTTCGATCTGACCTATAGAGATGATGTAAGTGGTATGGACACCCGGCTGAAACTGGGCGAGCTGTTCCTGAGGATGAAAGAGACCGACCTGGAAAAAATGCGGTTCCATATCGCAGACGCTGCCATCCGGAATACAGAAGCCCGCTATTTACAGACCCTGCCCTTCAGGGAAAGTGATACTCCCGATGAAGAAGAGGAGGGAACCGCCTTACCCTATATTGCCGTTGATAATTTTGAAATCGAATCCCTGACAGCAGATTACCGATCCATCCCCGACGGTCTTCTTGCCAGGGCTACCCTCGGAAGTTTTAACCTGAAACTCCCCGAAGCGGATCTGGGCAAAAACGCTATTGATCTGGATTACATAAGTCTTGAAAATTCGGATTTGAAAGTTGAGATTAACACTAAAGATAATAAACGAAAAGATACATTAAATCAATATATTAAAGAAAAAGAAAACAGCACTCCGTTTGAATGGCCGGACTGGAAGGTCTTCCTTGGTGAAATTGAATTCGAAAATAATGCTATCCGTTATTCGGTGAACGGAGCCACACCACAAACCGGTAGCTTTAATGCCGATGCCATAGCCCTGGATGAACTCTGTTTAAACAGTAAAAATGTTTTTCTGCGGGACAGGTCTGCCGGACTGCAACTGGAAGCTTTTCGTTTCCGGGAAGCCTCCGGTCTTAACCTGAAGGAATTTTCTCTTGAAGCCAAAGCAAACGATAAAAGCATTGTAGTTACTGACCTTCGGTTACTCCTGAACGAAAATCGTATCCGCGGAAATGCTACGGTAAATTATGCAACAATAGATCAACTTATTGAACATCCCGAAAAGACAGGGGTAACGATAACCCTCCCGGATTTTATTCTTGATACGAGGGACATTCTTTATTTTCAGCCGGATCTGAAGGATAACGAATATATGGTAACCCTGGGGAAAAACAAGGTTACAGGAAATATAAAGGTTAACGGTACACTGGCTTCACTGGACATACCCGGCACCGATATCGAATGGGGGAACAATACCGGTATTCACCTGAAGGGCACCCTGGACAACGTGACGGAACAGGACAGTTTGCGTTTTTCCCTTCCGGAAATTGCTTTTTCCACGGTCCGGGACGATATCCTCACCTTTATCAGTGAAGAAGAACTCGGGCTTGCATTCCCGGACACCCTGGCACTGGCCGGGAATGCGAAAGGAGATCTCAGCAATATCGGAACAACGCTGGATTTATTAACTACCGACGGAGAAATACACCTTACCGGAAACTATGCGAACGCGGGAGAAAAAGCTTTTGATGCGGAGTTGGAAGTAAAGGAACTCCGGCTGGATAAATTATTGCAAAACCCGCAATTAGGACCTTTGAGCATGGCATTAAAAAGCTCGGGGAAGCTCCGCGATAGCTATACCATGGACGCAAGGCTGGAAGCTAATGTTTCCAGGTTTGCAATGCAAAATTACACCGTGGAAAACCTTCCGCTTCATGGAGATATCACCAACGGAAAAGGCACCGTAACTTCAGCATATAAAGACAAAAACGCAGATATTGTACTGGAATCGTTCATAACACTGGATTCCGTTTCACCGGGAATAGTGGCCGACCTGAATGTAAAAGGCGCAGACCTGCAGGCACTCGGTCTCATGCAACAACCTGTAACCGGTGCAGTAAAATTGCATGCGGATTTTAAGGGGAATGCCGAAAGCTTTACTTTAAGTACCGATGTTACCGACGGTGTAGCTGTGTACGATCAAAATTCATATCCCCTGGGCGACCTGACCCTGAAAGCCTTTGCAGATCCCGATACCACATCGGTGGAAATAAAAAACAAGATGCTCGATCTCGAATTGCATTCCAATACAGGGCCGGAAGGTCTGGGGAAGGCATTGCAAAGGCATTTTCGCTCCGTTCTTGTCAATGATGCAGATACGACATCCCTTTCAAAAGATTCCATACCGTCGCATGCCCGGTTAAAACTGAAGGCAAGGATGAACAGTGCACCTATATTAAGCGATGTGTTTTTTACCGGGCTTAAAGAACTGGACACAGTGAAAATACAGGCCGATTTCCGGGAAGCGGATCGGTATTTTGTAGCCGATGTACAATTGCCCCATGTAAATTACGGCGGTAATGAAGTGAATAGCCTGTTGCTTCGGGTAGATTCGGGGAACGGGCAGCTTACCGGGCACTTTGGTTTTAAGGAGTTGACCGCCGGGCCCGTGGCCATTCAGAATACGGCACTGGACGGTCGTGTTTCCGGGAAAAAACTGTTTCTCGGTTTCACCGCTTTTCATAACGAAGAAAAACTGGTGGGGATACAGACGGAAATATCCGGAACGAAGGACACTCTGGAAATCCGCATTAATCCCGAACAACTCATTCTGAACAAAAGACCATGGACTGTACCGGCATCCAACGAGGTACTGGTCTATCCCGATAATCTTCAATTCCGTGATTTCCGCATGGAAAGAAACGGGCAGCAACTCGAGATCCGGAGCAAGCAAGCGGAATCGGAAACCGATAAAGATGAGATTGCCGTACAGTTCAGTAATTTCAGGCTGGCTTCCTTTCTGAGTTACCTGAACCCGGATGAACCCCTTGCAGATGGCACCCTCAATGGAAGCCTTATCGCCGAAGACCCTTTTGGGATACCAGGCTTTCTGGCCGACCTGAAAATGGAGAAGCTCGAGGTTATGAAAGCCCCTCTGGGAACACTTTCTGTGAATGCCGAATCCCCCGGAGGGGAAAATTACGATTTCAACCTGGCGCTGAAAGGCGGGGACATCAACCTGGACATGTCCGGCGGTTACCAGGCCGATGAGACGGGCCGTTTGCAACTGGACATGAACCTCTCGGAACTGAAAACCAGTTTTGCAGAAGCACTTTCCGATGGGAAACTTACCGACTCCGGAGGATATCTCTCCGGCAGGATGAATGTAAGCGGAACTACCGCAGACCCGGTATATGAAGGGGATTTTAAGTTTAACGATGTACGGTTCAGGGTAGCTATGCTTAACACGCTGTTCCGCCTTCCCGGCGAAACGCTTAAAATAGACAACAGCGGACTTTACCTTGACGATTTTACCATTGCAGATGAAAATGACAATACATTTACCGCAGACGGCAGGGTATTGACGAAAAACATGTTTAATCCTGCATTTGACCTCAGTTTAAAAGCAAAAAATTTCAGGGCGCTTCATTCCACCAGGGACGATAATGATCTCTTTTACGGAAAGGCTTTTTTTGATGTGGATGCGGCTATAACGGGAGATCTGAGCATGCCCAGAATAGACATGAAACTTCATATAGGTCCGGAAACCGATGTTACCTATATCATGCCCGAATCCGAACTGGATATCGTGGAAAGGGATGGGGTGGTCATCTTTGTGAACCGCGAAGACCCCGACGACATTCTTACCAAAACCCGGGAAGAATCTGTTACTGTTTCCGGTTTTGAAATGAATTCGGTAATAACGCTGGACAGAAATGCGGTTTTCAATGTCATTATCAATGAACAGACGAACGACAATCTCCAGGTGTCCGGAGAGGCCGACCTGAGTTTCAATATATTTCCCAACGGCAGGACAACCTTGTCCGGAAAGTATATTCTGCGTGAAGGACATTACGAACTGAATCTTTACAACATGGTAAAACGCAGGTTTGAATTTTCCGAAGGAAGCAGCATTACCTGGACCGGGGACCCGATGGATGCCGAAATGGACCTAAAAGCGACATATGAAGTGAAAGCGGCGGCTTCTCCGTTAATGGCAGCACGGATATCCGGTACGAATGCTTCCGTAAGTAGCAAATTCAGGCAACAACTGCCGTTTTTGGTCTACCTGAATATCAAGGGCGAACTGATGCAGCCGCAACTCAGTTTTAACCTCGATATGCCGGAAGATCATCAGGGAGCCGTGGGCGGACAGGTATACAGCACGGTCCGGCAACTCAATCAACAGGAGGAAGAGCTCAACAAACAGGTCTTTTCCCTGCTGGTATTTAACCGGTTTTTCCCCGAATCCGGCAGCGACGGAAGCGGTGGTGGGGCAGCAGCTATTGCAAGGGACAACCTCAATCAGGCGCTCTCAGGGCAGTTAAATGCACTTTCCGATAAATTACTGGGAGAATCGGGCGTAGAACTCGATTTCGGACTGGACAGCTACACCGATTACCAGGGCAGCAGTCCGCAGGAAAGGACACAACTGGACATTACCGCCAGGAAAAAATTATTTGACGATCGTGTTATTGTCAGTGTGGGAAGCGAGGTGGACATCCAGGGGAGCAACCAGGAACCCGGACAGGAAAACCCGCTCATAGGCAACGTAAGCCTGGAATACCTCCTGACGGAAGATGGCAGGTACCGCCTGAAAGGCTTCCGGAAAAACGAATATGAAAATATCATAGACGGGCAGCTTATCGTTAGCGGAATTGCCCTGATATTTACCCGTGAGTTCAACAAATACAAGGAACTGTTTGAAAAGGCGGTCCGGGAAGAGGAAGAGAATGAAAAGAATGGTGACAAAAAAATGTAAGATATTAGATTTCGGATACCAGACGTAAGATATACAGGATGTATGACATAGGATTAACTTAGACAGTCTCTTAAATGAGCCCTCTCAGAACTGGACTCACTAAGGGAGGCCTAAACACCGCACTTGTTCCGGGATTTATGATTAGTTAGCTTTAAATACCTCATGTACCAAATTATCAGAATGCCCCGGGGTACTATCTGGTCTTACATCCTAAGTCTTTAAGTCTTAAATCTGATATCTAAAATCGCATGTCTAAATACAATGAATATAAAAAAGATTAGAAGGAGCATAAAGAAAAACGTGTCACTGCGAGAGAAGCGTGGCAGTCTCCCGGCGGATATGCGCTTGCCCCGTGAGATTACCACACCCTGCTTATGGCAGGGTTCGCAAAGACGCTTTTTGATTGAGGTTTCGGAAAACACCAAAATCAGCGGCAATACGTCATTGACAGTAAAGCGTAGCAGCCTCTTTGCGAGGCAAAGACAGAAAGAAGCCATTTGTCTTTTTAAAAGAAGACTTCTCACAGGACTGTGTGTATTGCTGTTTTCTTCCTGTAGCGTAAAGAAATTCCTCCCGGAAGAAGAATTGCTGTATACCGGGGCCGAAATAGAAGTGAATGTGCCCGATTCTACGGACAACAAAATCGACGATGCAGGAGATATCAAAACCCAGCTGGAAAGCGTGTTGCGACCAAAACCGAACAGCAAAACACTGGGCATGCGCTGGGGGCTCATGGCCCATTACAAATCACAACGGGAAAAACCGGGTTTCATCAACAGGTTCCTGAATAAAAAAATAGGCGAAAAGCCGGTGTACGCATCGCATGTAGAAACTTCACGAACCGAAGACATCATACGCAACCGCCTGGAAAACAGGGGGTTCTTTTACAGCGATGTAACTTCCAGGCTTGAAGAGAACGAGAAGAAAAAGGAAGCCAGGGCATTCTATTCCGTAAAACTTGCCGAACCGTACCGGCTGGGAAAATATATTGTGGATGAGGATACGGTTCCCGTGGTCAGGGAGATCGAAAAGAATATCAGGAAATGGATCATAAAACCCGGAATGCGGTTTGACCTGAGTGCACTGAAATCGGAAAGGGAACGACTGGACAAAGCGGTAAAAGCAAAGGGGTACTATAATTTTAACCCCGATTTCCTGATCTTCGAAGCAGACACCAATCAATATAAGAACAAGAAATTCGACCTGTTCCTCCGGCTTAAAAAGGATGTTCCCCCTAAATCCACCATACCGTATCATATCAAAAAGGTGATGGTTTTTCCGAATTATGTCGTGGAAAGCGATACGGTGTCACAGGATACTGTAAGGCTCGAAAACAAGTATTTTGTACAGGGAGAGGAATTTTTTAAACCCCGGCGCCTCGACCCTTTTATTCTTATAGAGGAAGGACAGCCCTACAATCCGGATATATCGAGAAATACCAGCAGAAGGCTCAGCTCTATCGGGGCCTATAAGTTTGTGAATATCCGTTATGACGAGATCGATTCACTTGCTACGGACAGCACAGGGGCCCTTGCTGCCAGCATTTATCTGTCACCCATGAATAAAAGATCACTCCGGGCCGAATTGCAGGGGGTGACCAAGTCCAACAATTTTATGGGTCCCAACCTGGCTTTTACCGTGACCAACAGAAATCTTTTTAAAGGCGGCGAACTCATCAATATTACGGCAACCGCCGGATATGAAATGCAGGTAGCCGGAGGGGACAACGCAGGGCTGAACAGCCTGCAACTTGGCCTAAAAACCGACCTTATCTTTCCGAGGATGCTGTTTCCGGTAAACATCCGGGAAAACTGGTTTAAATATGCCATTCCGAAAACAAAGATTAGCCTGGGGATTGACTACCTGAGACGAAGTGACCTTTACAGCCTGTCTTCCGTATCCTCGACTTTCGGGTATATCTGGGATGCCAACCGCTATATTACCCATGAATTCAACCCTGTATCCCTGAACTATGTGAATCTTGGTAATACCACCCCGGAATTTGAAGAAATACTGGATCAAAATCCTTTTTTACGGAACAGCTTTAATCAGCAATTTATCGCGGGGCTCACTTATTCTTTTACCTATAACGGCATGGTTGACGTTTATGACAAACACCAGTTTTTCCTGAATTCCACGGTAGATATTGCCGGTAATACAATAGACCTCTTTAGCGGAAGTGATAATGAACGCCCCCGTACTTTTCTGGGGCTGGAATACTCCCAATATGCCAAAGCGGATGTTGATATCCACTATCACTATCGTATCAGCAGGGACCAGATGATAGCGACCCGTTTTTACGCCGGGATTGGCGTACCTTATGGCAACTCGGACATCATGCCATACAGCAAGCTGTTTTTTTCCGGGGGGCCATACAGTGTCCGTGCTTTCCGGATCAGGTCATTGGGGCCGGGAACCTATAACCCGGAAAACGATGATAACGATCAGACGACTACTTTTTTCGACCAGACAGGGAACCTGAGACTGGAATTTAATGCGGAATACCGTTTTCCTCTTTTTTCGTATCTCAAAGGCGCCCTGTTTGCCGATGCCGGGAATGTGTGGAATACTTCTGGGAACAATACACTTGAAGGCGGAAAGTTCAGCGGCAATTTCATGAAAGAGCTCGGCGTAGGAGCAGGAGTAGGGCTGCGGGTAGACATACAGAGTTTTGTGATCCGCCTGGACCTTGCGGCTCCGCTCAGCAAGCCCTGGCTGCCGGAAGGGGAACGATGGGAGTTCGATTACAAAAACCCCGTCCTCAATTTTGCGATAGGATATCCTTTTTAGGTTGTTTTTTCAAAAAAGAATTCATTATAAATCTATCAACTATGAAACCCGGATCAGAAGAAACAGAACAGCTGGTACAACGGTTTATACAGGCGCTCACATTTCGAAAACTGGACGAATTGACAGCGCTTTACGCAGAAAGTGTAGACTGGTATATTCCGGGAAACACCAAACTCGCTCCCTGGCTGGGAAAGCGGGAATCAAAAAAAGAGATCAGGGATTTCTTTACACTATTGTGGCAAAATACGGAGCCTGTAGACGCCAAGCTCGATCATATATTGGCCGACGGGAACTTTGCGGTTATCACAGGTGAATTTTCCACCAAAATGTTACCAACCGGGAAAATAGTAAATTCCCTTTTCTCCATACATATTACTACGGAGAACAATAAAATTGTCAAATACAGGCTGCAGGAAGACAGCTATGCAGTAGCCGAAGCATTGAAGTGATCTGCCGCGGTACTATGTCATAAAACATGATACGGTTTATCATTCACCCTGATAAACCGTATCAATGTTTGATAAAAGCGATATCAAATAGCCTGTTTTTTATCCTCCAGCCATTTCCTGGCATTCACAAAGGCTTCAATCCAGGGAGTGACTTCATCATTCCTGTCTTTGGGATAATATGCCCAGTTCCAGGGAAAAATGGAACGTTCGAAGTGTGGCATGGTCACCAGGTGCCTTCCGTCATCCGAAACCATCATCGCCGTATTGAAATCCGAACCGTTGGGACTGGCGGGGTAGCCCTCATAGGCATATTTTGCCACGATATTGTACCGGGATTCTTCATAGGGGAAATGGAATTTACCCTCCCCGTGCGCCGACCAGATACCGAGTTTTGTTCCCGCAAGAGACCCGAGCATTACCGAATGGTTAGGCTGAATTTCAACGGCGGAGAACGTACATTCGAATTTGTGGGTTTCGTTGTGCAGCATTTTCGGCTTCTGTTCGTGTTCCGGGTGTATCAGTCCCAGTTCAACGAATAGCTGGCAGCCGTTACAAACCCCGAGGGAAAGCGTGTCTTCCCTTTTAAAGAAATTTTCCAGGGCGGTTTTTGCCTTTTCGTTATACAGAAATGCACCGGCCCATCCCTTGGCAGACCCCAGTACATCCGAGTTGGAGAAACCTCCTACGGCACCAATGAACTGAATGTCTTCCAGGGTTTCCCGTCCGGAGATGAGATCGGTCATGTGTACATCTTTCACATCAAAGCCGGCCATGTACATGGCATTGGCCATTTCCCGTTCCGAATTGCTTCCCTTTTCGCGGAGAATAGCCGCCTTTGGTCGTTCCGCACCTGTATGCACAGGTCTTTTCCCTTCAAAAGATGCGGGGAAACCGTATTTCAGCGGCTGTTTTTTGTAATTGTCAAAACGTTCCTGTGCTTTAGTCCCGCCGCTTTGTTTTTTATCCAGCAGGAAAGAGGTTTTATACCAGGTATCCCTCAGGTTACTGATGCTGAAAGAGAAGTTGTCATTTCCGTTTTTGAGTTGCAGGCGGTCTCCTTCCACAACTTCACCGATACGGAAAATTTTAATATTACTTTCGGTTAACACTGTTTCTATTTCGGGAGTATCAGCCTGGAATACGATGCCTGCATTTTCATTAAACAGGGCTTTTACGGTATCGGTCTCCCCGAGTGAAGTAAGGTCTATCTGTGCCCCGAGATTATTATCGGCGAAGCACATTTCAAGCAGTGTGGTGATCAATCCGCCGCTCCCCACATCATGGCCTGCGACGATCTTACCGTCCTTGATAAAAGTCTGTATAATGTTAAAGGCCTTTTTGAAATAATCGGCATCTCGAACAGACGGTGCTTCAGCCCCTATCTTGTTGCACACCTGGGCAAAGGACGAACCGCCAAGCTTGAAGGTATCGGCAGAGAGGTTCACATAATAAACAGCTCCGCCTTCCCTTTGAAGTACGGGCTCCACAACTTTTGTAACCGCATTGCAATTCCCGGCGGCAGAAATAATTACCGTTCCCGGGGCAATCACCTCTCCGTCAGAATATTTCTGTTTCATGGAAAGGGAATCTTTCCCGGTAGGGATATTGATCCCCAGGGCCACTGCAAAATCCGAACATCCCCGAACCGCTTCGTACAGGCGTGCATCTTCACCTTCGTTTTTACACGGCCACATCCAGTTGGCTGAAAGGGAAACGCTTTTTAGGCCGTCTTTAAGCGGTGCCCATATAATATTGGTCAGGGCTTCTGCAATACTGTTACGGCTTCCGGCCACGGGGTCTATCAGGGCGGAAACGGGAGAATGCCCGATGGAAGTAGCAATACCTTCTTTTCCCTGGAAATCCAGAGCCATAACCCCGCAGTTGTTGAGCGGTAATTGCAATGGTCCGGCACATTGCTGTTTGGCCACACGTCCGCTTACACACCGGTCTACCTTATTGGTAAGCCAGTCCTTACAGGCTACGGCTTCAAGTTGTAATACCTGTTTCAGGTAGTCTTCTATAAGGTTCGTTTGATATTCCGGGTCCGAATACCTGGTGATGACCGTTTTGTCGTTCATAATGGTCTTCGGGGAGCTTCCGAACATATCCCGGAGCTCCAGGTCCATCGGTTTTTGTCCGCCGGAAGAAGACTCAAAAGTAAAGCGGTGGTCTCCGGTAACATCGCCTACCCGGTACATGGGCGACCGTTCCCTCTCGGCAATACGCTGCAGGGTTTCGGCATCTTTTTCCGCGATGACCAATCCCATGCGTTCCTGGGATTCATTCCCTATAATTTCTTTGGCAGAAAGCGTGGGGTCACCTATGGGCAACTTATCCATGTCGATTTTACCGCCGGTTTCCTCCACCAGTTCCGAGAGGCAGTTGAGATGCCCTCCGGCACCGTGATCGTGGATGGAAACAATAGTGTTCTTATCACTTTCTATCATACCCCTCACGGCATTTGCAGCCCTTTTCTGCATTTCGGGATTGGAGCGCTGAACGGCATTGAGTTCTATTCCGCTGCTGAATTCCCCGGTATCGGCAGAAGATACTGCGGCGCCACCCATCCCGATACGGTAATTGTCCCCGCCAAGGATAACTATTTTATCTCCTTTTCCGGGGATTTGTTTTTTAGATTGATCTGCTTTGCCGTAGCCAATCCCCCCGGCAAGCATGATTACCTTGTCATAGCCTAATCTTCGTGCATTTTCGCCCGGTTTTTCCTGGTGTTCGAAGGTGAGGAGGGAACCTGCAATAAGCGGTTGCCCGAATTTGTTCCCGAAATCGGAGGCCCCGTTGGAAGCCTTGACAAGGATGTCCATGGGGGGCTGATAGAGCCACTTTCGTTCCGGCATTCCTTTTTCCCACGGGCGTTCCTCTTCCAGCCGGGAATAGGAAGTCATATAAACCGCGGTTCCGGCCAGGGGCAGGGAACCTTGCCCTCCTGCAAGCCTGTCGCGTATTTCTCCTCCGGATCCCGTAGCGGCACCGTTAAACGGCTCTACCGTAGTCGGGAAATTATGGGTTTCGGCCTTCAGGGAAATTACGGATTCAAAATCCCTGAACTCGTAGAAATCGGGCTTGTCTGCACTTTTAGGTGCAAACTGCTGTATTTTAGGTCCTTTTAAAAAGGCCACATTGTCTTTGTATGCGGAAACGATATCGTTAGGATTCTCCTCAGAAGTCTTCCTGATAAGCTTGAACAGGGAAACGGGTTTTTCTTCGCCGTCGATGACAAAAGTGCCGTTGAATATTTTGTGGCGGCAATGCTCCGAATTTACCTGGGAGAAACCAAACACTTCAGAATCCGTAAGTTTCCTGCCGAGCTTCGCCGATAGTTTTTCGAGGTATTCGATCTCCTCCGCATTCAGTGCCAGTCCTTCCTGTTGGTTATAGGCAGCGATATCGTCTATTTCCTTTATGGGTTCCGGCTGGATATTGATAGTGAAAATATCCTGGTTAAGCCCGTCATACTTTTGCGAAAGCATGGGATCGAAATCCGCAGCATCTTCCGTTGCCCTGTAAAATTCTTCGATCCTGGTGATACCGGGAATCCCCATGTTCTGGGTAATTTCCACGGCATTGGTGCTCCACGGGGTGATCATAGTAGCCCGCGGACCAATAAAAAAGGCGTCGAGAGACGCCACTTCGAGGTTTGGCTCGCCGCCAAACAGCCATGTTAATTTTAAATTATCTTCCCTGGTGAGTTCTTTACCGGTCTGAACCGCAAAAACTTTCTTTTCCGGGTTTCCGAAGAAAAGGATCATCATGTTGTTAAATTAGGTCCTGTTTTACTGTTTAGTAGTACTGTTAATTAAAGCTGCAAAGTTAATTATTTATTTAAATGAATCTGTCACCTATCCGAATTAAATTTTAAAGGATAAACGACAAAATCACCTGTATAAATTGAAAAAAAATATAGGAAAATACAGGTATTTACAACATTTTGGCTTCCTCGATTGTCACCCCGTAAAGTTGTTCGTATATCCCGAAAACATTCGGGGCATCCCGTTTTCTGACGGAAATGGTGATCCGGCAATCGAGTTCCAGTTTCTGACTTATAATGTTAAGGTTCTTTTCCTTGATAATCCGCATTACCTTATTCATGTCCTTGTAATCAAAAACCAGTTCGTAGTGAACATCAATAGTCCTTTCTTCAATACCGGAAGCTTCAAGCGCCATTTGTGCTGCGGTGCGATACGCATTGATGAGTCCGCCCACTCCGAGCTTTACCCCGCCGAAATAACGGACCACAACGATCAGCACATTGGTAACATCAAAGGATTGTAGCTGCCCGTAAATAGGCATGCCGGCAGAATTGTTCGGCTCTCCGTCGTCATTCGCCCTGAACTGCACATTTTCGGTACCTAACTGCCAGGCATAACACCAATGGCGTGCCGCATGATGTTTTTTCTTCAATACATCAATATGTTCCTTGATCTCTTCTTCCGTAGTTACAGGGTAAGCGTAACCAAAAAACTTGCTGTTTTTATCCTTGAACAATACTTCCGGAGAAGCTGAAATTATGGTTTTATACGTATCTTTTTCTGTCAATCGTCCTGTTTTTCACGTTTAACAATCAGTAGCCTGTCGCCTGCAATATGTTGTTCCGAAGCAGTATACCCCTGTATTTCGGGTCTTCGGGTACCGTTATTGAGCATACTGCTTCCCTTAAATATCCTGGCTTCATCCCACAACCCTTCATCGATAAAGGTCTGTAGCGTCCGGGCGCCGCCTTCTATGATAACGCTTTGAAGCCGGTGCCTGTAGAGCACATCACTGATCTGCCGGGCAATATTTACCGAAAAATCTATGGTTTCCGTAACACTATTATCTTTTTCTGCCCGGGTAGCCCCACCTGTCAGGAACAGGGTTTTTATACGTTTATCATGAACGGCAAAATTGCCGGGAACCCGAAGCTCCCTGTCCAGGACCACCCGTACGGGGGAATTTCCCCGCCAATCCCTGGTATTCAGCCCGGGGTTGTCCTGAATAACGGTATTGGTCCCTACGAGAATGGCCTGTTCCTCACTCCGCCATTTGTGCACCAGTTGCCGTGAATATGAATTACTTATCCATACCGGGGCGGTATCTTTTCGCCGGGCAGGGCTGATGTAACCGTCGGCACTCTCCGCCCATTTTAATATGATATACGGTCTCTTTTTATTGTGAAAGGTAAAAAAACGCTTGTTCAGCTCCCGGCATTCCTCTTCCAGGACGCCTACGGTAACGTTACACCCGGCATCCATCAATTTTTTCACCCCTCTTCCCGCAACAGCATCAAACGGATCAATGGTACCGATCACCACATTTCTGATCCCGGAGGCAATGATCAGGTCACTGCACGGCGGAGTTTTTCCGTAATGGCTACAGGGTTCCAGGCTGACGTAAATCGTAGATTCTTCGAACAGGGCCGCATCGGAGACGGATTTGATGGCGCGGACTTCAGCATGGGGTCCGCCTGCCTTGTAATGCCATCCTTCACCGATAATCGTGTCGTTATACACCACAACACTTCCCACGAGCGGATTCGGGTATGTCGTCCCGAGTCCGTTTTTCGCCAGCCGGATGCAGCGATTTAGGTATTTTTCATGTATATTCACGGTCTCAAAAATTCTCGTTTTGTACAGCGGTGAAATCAATTTTCACAAACAAAAATAACACAATAAAACAGGACCTGTTGCAATATGAAACGGCAAGTTATCCATAAGATTACCCAAGCACCTGGAAATGACGTGATCATCAGGGAAATAGAAGCAGGAGACAATCCGCAGGTTGCCCGTATCGTTCGTAAGGTTCTCGTAGAAGATATGGGAGCGCCTAAAAAAGGTACGGCCTATGAAGACAAGGCGGTAGACCACATGTATGAAACCTATACTACCGGTAAATCCGTCTATTTTGTGATCGAAGAGAAAGGAAAGGTTATCGGCGGGGCGGGTATTGCCCCGTTGGACAATCACGATGGCAATGTTTGTGAATTACAGAAAATGTACTTTCTCGAAGCAGCCAGGGGAAAAGGGCTCGGAAAAAAAATGATCGATCTGTGCCTGGAAAAAGCGGAGGAATACGGTTATGACCACTGTTATCTGGAAACAATGCCTTATATGAAAGCTGCGCAGGCGTTGTACAAAAAGAAGGGGTTTTATTACCTGGATGCCCCCGTGGGAAATACGGGACATAGCTCCTGCCCGGTGTGGATGCTCAAAGACCTGAAGTAAAAAAGCAACGACTTGGTATTAAGGGAAATTCAACATATTTTTCAATCGGAACTTAAAGATATATACGGGAGAGAAGAAATTGACGCTCTCTTTTTCCGGTTAACGGAAGCCTATTACAATATATCGCGACTTACCCTGGCCCTGCAACCGGAATTAACGTTGAGCAGGGAAGAGGAACAATTGCTGTTTGAAGCGCTTTCTGGACTCAAAAAATACCGCCCCATACAGCAAATCCTGGGAAAAGCCTGTTTTTACGGACTGGAGTTCCTGGTTGACGAACACGTTTTGATCCCCCGCCCGGAAACCGAGGAACTGGTGGATTGGATATGCAGTGATCATAAAAAAGAAAAAGGCAAAGGACAGACCCTGCTGGACATCGGTACGGGGAGTGGTTGCATAGCTGTTTCCCTGGCCAGGAATTTACCGTATGCCAAAGTGTTTGCCCTTGATGTTTCTGAAAAAGCGCTGGCTGTCGCCGGGGAAAATGCAAAAAGGCACAATGCAGAGATTGAGTTTATACATCAGGATATTTTAAAGACGGATACCCTGGTTGAATTTAATCCCGACATCATCGTATCTAACCCTCCTTATGTCAGGAACCTGGAAAAAAAGGAAATTAAAAACAACGTATTGTCACACGAACCGCACCTGGCTTTGTTTGTGGAAGATGGCGCTCCCCTGATTTTTTATCGGAAAATAGCACAACTTGCCAAAGAAAGCCTGAAGGCAGGAGGGGCATTGTATTTTGAAATCAATCAACACCTCGGTAAAGATATGGTTGAGATGATGAGAAGTAAGTCATTTAAAAATATAGAGTTACGAAAAGATATATCAGGCAATGACCGGATGATAAAAGGGGGGCGGTAGACGTTTAATTTGCCCTGGTGGCATTGCAATCA
Organism: Sinomicrobium kalidii; assembly: GCF_021183825.1. Lineage (GTDB taxonomy): Bacteria > Bacteroidota > Bacteroidia > Flavobacteriales > Flavobacteriaceae > Sinomicrobium > Sinomicrobium kalidii. The sequence continues at coordinate 5,169,291 of NZ_CP089211.1, forward strand.
GAAAACACAAATTTCGGTATATTGCAGATAATACTGTCAAAATTCCGTATTACCAAAAGGATAAATTGTATACAAAATAAAGTCAGCATATGAATCCCGTTCAAAAACAAATAGAGGACCTCAGGGAAGAGCTTACAAAGCATAATTATAACTATTACGTACTTGACACGCCCATCATATCAGATTACGAATTTGATATGAAACTAAAGGAGTTACAGGAACTGGAGGCCAAACACCCGGAATATCACGATCCTTTTTCGCCAACAGTCCGTGTGGGCGGGATGATCACCAAGAATTTTGCAACAGTGGCGCACGATTACCGCATGTATTCACTGGACAACTCGTATTCCAAGGAAGAACTGGAAGACTGGGAAAAACGCATACAGCGGATTCTCGGAGACGCCAAAGTAGAGTTTGTATGCGAACTGAAGTACGACGGTGCATCCATAAACCTCACTTATGAAAACGGGGAGCTCGTCCGGGCAGTGACCAGGGGCGATGGTTTTCAGGGAGATGATGTTACCAATAATGTAAAGACCATACGATCGGTGCCTTTACGGTTAAAAGGGGATTATCCGGCAAAATTCGATATCCGCGGGGAGATCATCCTGCCGCGTGACGGTTTTGCCAAAATGAACCGGGAAAGAGTGGAGGCCGGGGAAGACCCTTACATGAACCCGAGAAACACTGCTTCGGGAAGCCTTAAACTTCAGGACAATTCTGAAGTGGCCAAAAGGCCGCTGGATTGTTTACTGTACAGCATTGTGGGTGAAAAACTGAATTTTTCCACACAGTTTGAAGGACTGGAGAAAGCCCGGAACTGGGGATTTAAAGTGCCGCCGGTAGCAAAATTATGCAACAGCACCGGGGAAGTTCTCGACTTTGTAAACCATTGGGATACACACCGGCACGAACTGCCTTATGAAACGGATGGAGTGGTAGTAAAGGTCAATAGTATTGCACAGCAGGAAGAACTGGGGTATACCGCAAAAGCCCCGCGATGGGCCATGGCCTATAAATTCAAGGCCGAACAGGTGACCACAACACTGAACAGCATCACTTACCAGGTAGGAAGAACCGGCGCCATTACCCCGGTAGCCAACCTGGAGCCGGTCCTGCTTGCCGGGACTACGGTAAAACGGGCCTCGTTACACAATGCCGACCAGATTGAAAAACTGGATGTGCGTGAGGGCGACACGGTATTTGTAGAAAAAGGCGGGGAGATCATCCCGAAGATCATCCGGGTGGATTTCACCCGGAGAAAACCGGATTCCGAGCCTACGTCCTACATCACCCATTGCCCCGAATGCGGTACGGAACTCATCCGGAAAGAAGGGGAAGCACAACATTACTGTCCCGATTATTACGGTTGCCCGCCACAGATCACGGGGCGCATCCAGCACTTTATATCCCGGAAGGCCATGGACATCGAGGGATTAGGAAGCGAAACAGTGGAATTGCTGTACAAGGAAGGGCTTATTGAAAACTACGCCGACCTGTACCTGCTGAAAAAAGAACAGATCATCCCGCTGGAACGCATGGCTGAAAAAAGCGCGGAAAACCTGGTGGCCGGGGTAGAAAAATCGAAGGAAATCCCTTTTGAACGCGTATTGTATGCCCTGGGCATCCGCTTTGTAGGTGAAACAGTTGCCAAAAAACTAGCCAAAGCCTACACCTCCATTGATGCACTTCGTGATGCCACCCTTGAGGACCTTGTGGCCATAGATGAGATTGGTATAAAGATCGCCGAAAGCGTAGTGGAATTTTTCCGGAATGAAAGTAACCTGGAAATTGTGGAACGACTGCGGTCTTATGGTGTACAGCTTGAAATTGCCCCGGAAAAACTACAAAACCAATCCGATAAACTAAAAGAGCTCACCTTTGTGGTTTCCGGCGTATTTGAGACCCTGTCGAGAAATGAACTGAAAAAACATATTGAGGACAACGGCGGAAAAGTAGCTTCTTCCATATCCTCCAGAACCAGCTATGTGGTTGCAGGAGACAATATGGGACCGAGCAAAAAAGATAAGGCCGAAAAGCTGGGGATTCCCATTATTTCCGAACACGAGTTCCTGGAGATGATGGCAAAATAATAGTTTACCGGCAACATTTATACGCTGTTGCCGGTACTTTTTTATTCGGAGATTTCTTTTTTCACCTTACCGTTTCCTATTTTTTTCCGCATCCGCATATTCAAAAATTCCACCAGTAAGGAGAAAGCAATGGCAAAGTACAGGTAACCTTTCGGGATGGCGCCTATTTCCTGGTCGAATATTTTGGTATGCGATAAGTGGGCCGCTTCGGTAATAAGCATGAACCCGATGAGTATGAGGAAAGAGAGTGCAAGCAATTGCACGGAAGGATGCTTGTTGATGAATTTGCGTATGGGATTGGCAAAGATCATCATCACTATAATGGAAACGACCACCGCTATGATCATCAAAACAAGGGCATCGCCGGGTTTGTTACCTATTCCGCTGGTCATTCCTACGGCAGTGAGAATGGAATCTATGGAAAAAATAAAATCTATCAGCACGATCTGGGTAATGGCCTTTGAAAGTGAAGTGACTTTTTTTGATTTTGCTTTTTCCTCACCGTGTTCCGGCATGTCCACTTTTTCATGAATTTCCGAAGTACTCTTGTACAGCAGAAAAAGGCCTCCGAGAAACAGAATAATGCTTTGTCCGCTGATACCTATGGAAATCCAGGAAGTATCTATATGATAGAAAGGTGCCTTTAAGCCCACCAGAAATGAAATGGCAAACAGCAATAGTATCCGCTGCACCATGGCAAGGAGCAGCCCGAGATTGGTAGCTTTGCGTTGCTGGTTTTCGGGAAGCTTATTAGCTGTTATTGAAATAAAAACGATATTGTCGACTCCGAGAACGATCTCAAGAAAAGTAAGCGTAAGCAGGGCGATCCACGCATCCGGGGAGGAAAGAATCTCAAACATGGTGTTATTCTATTTTTATAGCGGTTCCCCGCTGTTTGTTTTTATCATCGCCGACAATGGCATATTCAAAGGTATAAGAATTTTTATCGGTGGAGAGAATTTTAACATGAACGGCTTTCTTCTCCCGCATGGAAGAAGGGTGTAGTTTCCGCATCACAAACTCACAGTCGCTTACCCAGGTTACCGATGCCGTGTCGATATCATCACCCACGTAATCGATATTTATGGAATCGTTCCGCACAAACCGCGACTTCACTTCTTTTCCGTCCAGTGTATAGGTAAATTCAAAAGTGCCCGTGCGGAAATCTTTGCAGTTTCGCTCTGTCTGGTAGCAGGAAGCGGTAAACACGATAAGCAACAAACAGGCAGTTAGTTTTAATGGCTTCACGGATATCCTGTAATTTGTAGTTATGTTTCGAACAAAGGTACAGCAAATACTTCAAAAAACAATCGGGCAATACCACATCAGTTTTCATTCCTGTACTCCTTGAACGTACCGTCTTTATAAAAGAACACGATGCGTTCCAGCGCTGCACTTCCCGTTTCCGGAATATCATTTCCGGGCAGCGGGACCTCCTGTCCGGTTTCGGAAAACAGGTCGCGGGCAGGTTCGGTCTTTGTGTTCTTATGCTCATCCTTGTCCTTTCCGGAAGGAAAAACACCTTTGCCGTTCAGGAGCCAGTAGAGTTCTACTTCAGGAAACGCCTGTAATATCTTCAATACAAAATCCAAACTGGGTTTGTTCCTTCCGGAAAGGATATGCGATATGGACGACCGCTGCACGCCGATCCTGTCTGCAAAAGAAGATGCGCTTAATCCGTAATAGTCCAGGACTTCATGCAACCGCTTACTGAAATCTTCGATGTTTACCATTGTAAACTTGCTTGATTAACAATATATAGTTACAAATGTAAACAAAATAAGACCGGAAAGCAATATATAAGCAAAAATAATCAATAATTTATTATACTATATATTTAAATAATACATTATATATATCTGAAATACAGTATTTAAATGTTGAATTATAAGTACTAAACCTCATTCCTCTGAAAAAGCAGGTTTTAAACAGTTCAGTATAGATGCAAGGTTTATTCATGTAAACAATTCAGAGGCAAACATCAGTTTACAGATGTAAAATTTGTATTGTTTACTTTTGTAACCTTATAAAACCGACCTCATGAAATTAGAACAGTGGCAGGACAAATACAGGGAAAAGCAACTCAGCGGCAGGTATATTACACTTAGTGATATAGAAGCGCTGTTACAAACATATAAGGATATGGGGGAATTATCCGTTGCAGGGTATTCCGTAGCACAGCGTCCCATATACTTGTTCCGGACCGGAAAAGGCGCTAAAAGGATATTGATGTGGTCGCAAATGCACGGTAATGAGTCTACGACCACCAAAGCTGTAACGGACTTGCTGTCGTTTCTGAAACAGGGTGGGGAAGTGGCCGACTACCTGCAGAAGCATTGTACCTTATATATTATCCCCATGCTCAACCCGGACGGGGCACAGGCCTATACCCGCACTAATGCCAATGATATTGATCTGAACCGGGATGCCGTGAAGCTGAGCCAGCCCGAAAGCCAGGTGCTCAGGCAAGTATTCGACACGGTATTGCCCGATTTCTGCTTTAATTTACACGACCAGCGCACCATTTTTAATACGGGAACTTCTCCAAAGCCGGCCACGCTGTCGTTTTTATCACCGGCAACCGACGAAGCGCGGAACATCACTACACCGAGAAAAAAGAGCATGGAGATCATAGCCGTAATAAACAGTGCTGTTCAGGAGCTTATCCCGGGACAAGTGGGGCGGTATGACGATACCTTTAATATTAACTGTGTAGGCGACCGCTTTCAATCGCTCGGTGTGCCCACACTATTATTCGAAGCAGGGCATTTCAACGAAGACTACAACAGGGACATCACACGGAAATATGTGTTTTTCGCCCTGGTCACCGCGCTCCGGTTTGTTGCCGGAAATAAAGTCAGCGGGCACGGTTTCAGGGCGTATTTTGATATTCCGGAGAACGATAAGCGTTTTTTTGATATACTGATCCGTCGTTTCCCCGTTATAAACGAAGGGAGAATACAGTATAAGGACATAGGTATACTGTATAAGGAAACACTGAAGGGCTCCGGTATCGAATTCGTACCCTATATATCAGAAACAGGTGATCTGCAAGGTTTTTTCGGTCATAAAGAGTATATAACAGCCAATAAGGATGCGGTACCCATAGAAGAAAAAAAATTAAAAACAAGCGATTTACTTAAATTATTTATTTAAATTAACCCTTTCTTAACAAAATATCCAAATATTTCTGTGGATATATTGAATATTTTTTATTTTTTTGCATTTTAATATTCTGTTATAGACAAAAACAAGTGAAATTTATTTAGTTAAAGTAGATTACTATGGCAAAGTTTAGATTAGACGAAGTGGATCACCAGATTTTAGATATGCTTATTGACAATACGCGTACACCGTTTACCGATATCGCAAAAAAACTGTTGATCTCCGCCGGTACCGTTCACGTCAGGGTTAAAAAGATGGAAGAGGCCGGGATTATCAAAGGTTCTTCCCTTACACTTGATTACGTAAAGCTGGGATATTCCTTTATAGCTTATGTAGGGATCTTTCTGGAAAAGACCCATCAGACGAAATTTGTTATCGAGCGCCTGAATGAAATCCCGAATATTACCGTGGCTCATGTAACCACCGGCAAGTTCAATATCTTTTGCAAGGTAAGGGCCAAGAATACCAAACACGCCAAGGAGATTATCTTTATGATAGATGATATAGACGGAGTGGCCAGAACAGAAACCATGATTTCCCTGGAAGAAAGCATTAACGATAAAAAACGCTTAATGCACTCCATTTTTAACGAAATGTAAAATTTTTGTTTAGAACAAGCTAAAGAACCCTTTCCGATGCTGTATTGGAGAGGGTTTTTTGTATATTCGGGCTGAGAAAAAGAAATGTATTTATGTTGAGAAAACCTAAAATTGAACGTTTTAACGAAAGTGTATTGTCCAAATATCAGATATACAACAGTATACTGATGACCTTGCCTTTTGATGAAATAACCAATACAGGGGTTTTACTGCCCTTATTCAGTGAAATATGTGAAAAGGGATATGGCGAGAACAAAAACCCGTCGGAAATCGTGGAAACTTTTTTTTCCAAGTTTTACGATAACCCCGACGAGAAAGAAAAGAACGACCTGCTTTTCCGTTTTATCCAGTATATAGAGCGGCAGGTAGTGTTGTTCGATGCCATCGAAGATGCCGCTTTTCCCATAGTGAACAATATGGACGGGCGGGGAACCCTGCGTAGTATTAAGGAAGAAGCCGAAGGGAAGAACAAGACCGTGGCATTGCGCGAATTTTTGCAAAGGTTTAAGGTGAGGCCCGTGCTTACGGCACATCCCACCCAATTCTACCCCGGCCCGGTACTGGGAATTATTACCGACCTCACCAGGGCCATACGGGAAAACGACCTTAACCTTATTAAAAAACTGCTGGCCCAACTGGGTAAAACACCATTCTTTAAAAAGGAAAAACCCACACCGTATGACGAGGCCGTCAGTTTGATATGGTTCCTGGAAAACGTGTTTTACCACGCCATGAGCAAAATATACAACTATATACAGAACAACATCTTTGAAGAGGTGGAACTCAACAGCCAGATCGTTAACCTCGGCTTCTGGCCCGGAGGAGACAGGGACGGCAATCCTTTTGTTACCAGTGAAATAACACTGAAAGTCGCCGAAAGGTTGCGGATTACCGTGCTGAAAAACTATTACAGGGATATCCGGAGGCTCAAACGAAGGATCACCTTCAAGGTGGTCGACAAGCTGATGAGCGACCTGGAAGAAAAAATATACGAAAGCATTTACGTTCACGCTCAGAAGCCAACCATTACTGCAGAAGAAACCCTGGCTACCTTACAGGAAATAAAAAGCATCCTGGTCAACGAACACCAGTCGCTTTTCGAGGACGAAATAAATGACCTTATCAATAAGGTGAAGATATTCGGGTTTTATTTTGCGTCCCTCGATATTCGCCAGGACTCCCGTGTGCACCATACGGTGATTTCCGATATTATCCGGGAATCCAGGAAACTGGGGCTGGACATCTTCCCCGACAATTACGAAAACCTGTCTGAAGAAGAACAAATTGCCGTACTCGGAAAGGTAAGCGGAAAACTGAACCCGGAACTCTTTAAAGAAGAGATCACCAGGTCTACCCTGGAATCCATTTACGCCATTAAGGAAATTCAGAAGATGAACGGGGAACAGGGAGCCAACCGGTATATTATAAGTAATAACGGCAGCGCCCTGAATGTTATGGAAACGTTTGCCATGATACGGCTTTGCGATTGGAAAAATCCAACACTTGATGTGGTTCCGCTGTTTGAAACCGTTGACGACCTGCAAATAGCAAATAAGGTCATGGAACAGCTGTATACGGACGAGGTATATGCCGAACACCTGAAGAAACGGGGCAATAAACAACCCATAATGCTCGGATTTTCAGACGGAACCAAGGACGGTGGCTATCTCATGGCCAACTGGAGTATCTACAAAGCGAAGGAAGTGCTCACCGAAGTGTCCAGGAAATACGGCATCAAGGTCGTGTTCTTTGACGGCCGCGGAGGACCGCCCGCCAGGGGTGGCGGTAAAACCCACCAGTTCTACGCTTCTCTCGGACCGACCATAGAAAACGAAGAAGTACAGCTTACCGTACAAGGTCAGACCATCAGTTCCAATTTCGGTACGTTGGATTCCTGCCAGTACAACCTGGAGCAATTGCTCAGTTCGGGTATTGTCAATGAAGTATTTGCCGACGAAGACAACATCCTCAAGGATGAAGACAAGGAAACCATGCAGAAGCTGGCCGATATCAGTTATAATGCGTATGTAGACTTTAAGAAGCACCCGAAATTCATTTCATACCTGGAGGAAATGAGTACGCTGAAATTTTATGCCAAGACCAATATCGGGAGCCGTCCGTCGAAACGGGGAAAATCAGACAAACTGAATTTTTCCGATCTGCGGGCCATACCTTTTGTGGGCAGCTGGAGCCAGCTGAAACAAAACGTACCCGGTTTTTACGGAGTGGGAACAGCAATTTCGGCCCTGGAAGAAAAAGGACAACTGGACAAAGTACAGTCCCTGTACCGCAACTCGGCATTTTTTCGTACATTACTGGAAAACAGCATGATGAGCCTTACCAAGTCATTCTTTAAATTAACTGCTTACATGAAGGATGACCCGGAATACGGCGAATTCTGGACCATTATTTACGAAGAATACGAGCGCAGCAAGGAAATGATCCTCAAGGTCACCGGAGACAAAAGCCTGATGCAAAACACCAGGTCCGGAAAAGCATCTATTGAAATACGCGAAAAGATCGTATTGCCATTGCTTACCATACAACAGTATGCATTGCGCAAAATACAGGAATTGCGAAAAGACAAAAAGGCAGATGCCAAACAACTTGAGATCTATGAAAAAATGGTAACCCGTTCACTGTTTGGTAACATTAACGCCAGCAGGAACTCTGCCTGATAAACAGCTGCAGTTTTAAAAATTTAAAACCATCGGTTTCTGCCCGGTCTTCAAATAAGGACCGGGCATATCGGTGGTTTTTTTAATTGCAGGCTTCCTTTTATTTGTTTGAATTTCACAATTCCAGCTTCAATTCCGAAGAAAAACCTGTCCCGGATTGTCATAAACCTGTTGCATGACGGGGCACATCCATTCCGATACCTTTTATTGTACGAAACGAAGATATTTCCATATTATCGGTAAAAAAACAGGGACGAACAACCGTATAGTGATAACAACAGGTGGAAATCCGGGAACTTTGCCGGGGCAGTCGGATATACTTCGTTCATACAGCGCACATAATAGTTTGAATTTTATAACTTTTTTCTTCATTAAAGTTAGTAACTTACTAAACAACTCCGGACTGCAAGTTCAGAACTGAAAGTCTGTTTGGCCACCGATACATGAATAATTTTTAAATAACCATCGGTATATCCGTGTATTTATGGCCAAGATTTATAAAAACCAAGGGCGCTGCAATAGATTGCGGGGCTTTAAACCACGAACTGCGACCAATAAAAAATAAAAACATGGCTACATTCAATCTTAACATCAACGGAAAACAAAAAGAGATTGATGTCGATCCCTCAACCCCGATGCTCTGGGTGTTAAGGGACCACCTTAATCTCGTCGGCACCAAATACGGATGCGGAATCATGCAATGCGGAGCCTGTACGATCCACCTGGACGATACGGCGGTTCGTTCTTGTCAATTACCCGTTTCTGCGGTGGGAGAACAAAAGGTCACTACTATTGAAGGCTTGTCAGAAGAAGGCGATCACCCCGTACAAAAGGCGTGGCTCGAACACGATGTTCCGCAATGCGGTTATTGCCAGGCCGGGCAGATCATGACTGCCGCAGCCCTGCTTAAGAGCAGCCCCAATCCGACAGAGGAGGAAATTGAAGAAGCGATGAACGGCAATATCTGCCGTTGCGGAACCTATGTCCGTATCAAGGCAGCGGTAAAAACGGCCGCAAACCCGTAAGTATTTTACATTCCGAAAACCTTCGGCTCCATATCCTTTTCTAAAATCATAAAAAACAACTATGACACTGATAAAAACAACATTCGGAAGACGCTCCTTTATAAAAACCACAGCTTTGGCAGGAGGAGGGATCATGATAGGTTTCAGTTGGTTTGCTTCCTGTAAACAACCTTCGCCGGAGCAGGTAAAAAGCCTCCCCGATGAATGGTTCGAGATCAATGGCTTTCTGAAAATAGGGGATAATGGCCTGGTAACCATTATGTCACCAAACCCTGAGATCGGTCAGAATGTAAAGACCTCAATGCCCATGATCGTAGCCGAAGAACTCGATGTGGACTGGAACAATGTTATTGTGGAACAGGCCCCGCTCAACACCGCCATTTTTACCCGTCAGCTTGCCGGGGGCAGTCAGTCCATCCGCCAGGGATGGGACGGCCTGCGAATGGCCGGGGCTACGGCCAGGCACATGCTCAAAGAAGCCGCGGCCAAAAACTGGGAAGTCCCCGTTGCGGAAATTACGACTGAAGAAGGAATGCTGCACCATAAAAACAGTGGAAAATCTGCCGGATACGGGGAAATGGCCTCCGCAGCAACCGCCATACCCGTTCCGGAAGAAGTCCGGCTGAAAGCCGTTGAGGATTTTAAAATCATACGTACTTCCCGGAAAAATGTGGACGGACATAAAATTGTTACGGGGAAACCTTTGTATGGCCTGGACTATCACAGGGAAGGGATGCTTATTGCCATGATTGCCCATCCACCGGCGTTCGGGCTTAAATTAAAGTCCCTTGACGCTACCGAAGCCAGAAAAATGCCCGGGATTAAAGACATCTTTACTATAAAAACATATGAAGACGATTACGTGATGAGCATGTTTGACGCCGATGCGTTTCCCGAGCTGGTGGTTGTTGCGGGAAATTCTACCTGGGAAGTGCTTAATGCCAAGAAGGCCCTGAAGATAGAATGGGAGCCTTTTGAAGCGTATACCGATGTTTTTGCCCATTACGGTACGGGGGAAGAAATGCCCAAGGAAATGCCTGCGGGAAGGGAAAACTCTGCCGACCATATAAAAGAGATGGAAAACTTGTCGGCAAAGTCGGCAAAAACGGTGCGTATGGACGGTGACCCCGGAAAAGCATTCAAGGAAGCCGATCATATTGTTGAACGAAGCTATTCGGCGCCCTTTCTGGCACATAACACCATGGAGCCCATGAATTTCTTTGCTGATGTCACGGAAGACAAGGCAGAACTCGTAGGCCCTGTTCAGACTCCCGAATTCATGGAAAAAGCGGTAGCTGCCCGTCTGGGACTGCCCCTGGATAAGATCGACCTGCAAATGACGCGCCAGGGAGGCGGTTTCGGAAGGCGCCTGTACGGGCATTTTGTGGTTGAAGCCGCTGTGATCTCCAAAAAAATGAAAGCTCCCGTAAAGCTGATCTATACACGGGAAGACGATATGAGTTTCGGGAATTACCGCCCTGCCTATTACGCGACTTACCGCGCAGCACTGGACGCCGATAAAAACCTGATCGGTTTTCACGTACGGGCCGGGGGAATACCGGAAAGCCCGCTGTTTGCCAACAGGTTCCCGGCAGGGGCTGTAGACAATTATCTGGCGGAAGAATGGGCTGTAAATTCCAATATTACCGTTGGTGCGTTCCGTGCGCCACGTTCCAATTTTATCGCAGGGGCCGAACAGTCCTTCCTCGACGAAGTGGCCGAAGCTGCAGGGAAAGATCCCATAGCGTTCAGGCTCGAACTCTTCAAACGGGCCGAAAACAATCCCGTCGGTGAAAAAAACGACTACGATGCCAGCCGGTATGCCGGTGTATTGAAACTGGTACGGGAAAAATCCGGGTGGGGCACCAATAGCGCCCCGAATACTTACCGGGGAGTTTCTGCTTATTATTGTCACAATTCATATGTAGCCAATATTCTGGATATGGTGATGGAAGAAGGCGAGCCCGTAGTACAAAAGGTGTACTGTGCGGTAGATTGCGGAATTGTTGTCAATCCGGTTGCCGCCACAAACCTGGTTGAAGGCGGCACCGTTGACGGAATAGGGCATGCCATGTATAGCGGACTTACCTTTAAGAACGGCGCCCCCGAGCAAAACAATTTTGACAAGTACCGGCTTATAAGGCATAAGGAAGCCCCGAAATCGATCGAAGTACATTTTGTGAAGAGTGATACCAAACCCACAGGACTCGGAGAACCACCGTTTCCGCCGGTGATGGGTGCGCTGGCCAATGCACTGTACAAAGCCACCGGGCAACGTCATTATCACCAACCTTTTATTACAGACAAACCGATAAAAAGCTGATTATTCTCTAAAAAAGATGAAATGAAACATATACTTATCGTGGGAGCAAGTGGAAAAGTGGGCAAAATACTTGCGGAAAAATTAAAGAACGCCCCGGATTTTATCCCGACAGCCTTTTTCAGGAGTCCCGGACAAAAAGTTTTTTTTGAGGAAATGGGTGTTGCCTACCATGTGGGAAGCATAGAAAACAGCCCTGAAGAAATAGCGGATGCCCTGAAAGGTATGGACGCCGTGGTATTTTCGGCCGGTTCGGGCGGCCATACGGGAGACGACAAAACATTGACCGTAGACCTGGACGGTGCCGTGAAGGTGATGGAAGCAGCGGAAAAGGTAAAATCAATATTACAACCCCTGACGAAGAAGCCGGAGTGCCCCGTGAAGATGTCGCCGAAGTCATCGTCAATGTATTGAGAAACGATAATACTATCGGTAAGGTAATTGCATTCAACCAAGGGCAGCAACCCATTGAAGCGGCACTTCGCCAATACGAAAATCAATGATAAAATATGCTATAGCAAACACAACCTTATTACACGCTTTATTATCAGGTTAAAGGTTAAAACCCTGCTCCCGATGGCTATCGGGATAATCGGGATTATTGTAGGTACTTTAGTTTCTATAAATTTTTGTATATCCTTGGTTATTGAGTTGTTGCGTATTGACTAAATAACTCAATAACCTAATAACTACGGCAATTTCATTGCCTTCCCGGGGGGACGAAAACACCGTACTGAGCCCTTTTAGCTAAGGATAAACTAAAGCCGAAGCAGGGGAGTCCTTATCCATTATTTACGTTGTTCAATATTTACAATATTTTTCCGGGCAATTAATAATACGCCTTTCCTTGATTATTACGGTTTATTACTGATGCGTTAAATTCTAATGACAGGTCTGCTTAGTGCTCTTTGTGTATACTTAGCGTCCTTTGTGGTTGATTTTTAACCACAGAGACCACAAAGGTTTGCACAACGTTCACAGAGGCAAAATCAAATCAAAAAAACAAAAAACATGCTTAAAGCCGGCTGTATTAATACTTTACGAGGATTGACCAAAAATTAACGCATCACTACCAATTACGGTTTTTCTTTTTTTATAAGTTGAGTGTTGGGACGCAATGATGTTTCCATGTGTATAATTAAAAAACACACAAACATTATGGCAAAAGAACATCCCTTATTACAGGAATTACGGGAGCTGAGCCCCGCATATTTCAGGCAGCTGAAATATGATCCGGAAACCACGGAATATGAAACCTCTCTCCATATGAGGGACTATCAGCACCTGATGACCACCATTTCCGACCTGCTGAAACTCTGCATTGCAGTGACGGAAGAAGAAGCGGAAGTCTATTCGCCCTGGGTGGCACACCTGGACAGAAGCATCCACAATACCCTTGAGCTTATTGTTCAACTGCTGCCCATGCATGAAAGTGAATTTATGGACCATCTTCTGCATTATTTCAATTCAGACGGGGAGGGGGAAGACGGGGCGTAACCTCCCTTTTTTTTAGTTCAACCTTTAAAACAATAAACAGTATGAATACAGCTGTACAAGAGGTGGTTAACCAAATAGCTAACCTCTTTAAACCGCAATATATCTATGCCGGCAATATGCCGGTGGGAGAGGAAGACAAAACACTACTGCTGGTAGTGACGGAAGACAAGGCCTCCGGCACACCGGATGACAGGGCTCCGGTAACCGGGAAGGTCCTGGAAGCGCATACCGGGTTTTTGTTCCGTCTGTATCCACAGTCATACGTAATACAACAGTTATGGGAGGGAAACCTCTTTTTTCTTCGGGCCTGTATTCCGGATAACCTGGCGTATAGCCGGCCCGGGCAGCACATAGCGGCACCGGCAAACGGTATGGATATGGCGCAGGCATTGGCTGCATCACGGAAGCGTTTCAGTGCCGAACTGGATAAAGTGCGTGCATTCCGGGAAGGGGCGGCATTTTTTACAGAAAAAGAGGACTATCCGCAGGCAGCCTTTATGTGGCATCAGGCTGTGGAACTCGCCTATAGACTGGCGGAATTGCTGGTGATGGGCAAAGAAAAGATATGTCACAGTATAGCCGGCCATCAAAAATATATTCAGGAGTTTTCTCCGGAGCTGGCCACTTTGTTCAACCCTGAAGATGAAAAGGAAAATGCGTTGTTACAGTTGCTGGACCAGGCTTATAAAGGAGTGCGTTACGGCAAGGATTACCGGGTAACAAAAACACAGCTGGACGTAATGGCCGATAAAGCCGAAACGTTGCAGGAACGGGTACAACAGCTTTTTAATACGCAGGTAAAAGCATTAAAAAGTACAATGGATCGTACATCCTGTCCCAGAGTAATCGGCCAAAAGGAGGAGCAGGAAATAAAAGGGAAAATAAAAAAGCTTGTAGCCGATAAGTTTTACAAATATCGACCGGATTCCGAGAAAATATTTTACAAGACGAATTTTATGCTGGACAGCCCGTTGGATGTATTGTTTGGTGTATCGAGCCTGATAAAGGTTTGTGTTATGGCGTTGAAACACTCGCATGACGGGTATTCCCCGATTGTTCCGGAACCTTACGTGAATATACGGATGGCCCTGGAGTTTGCTTTACAGTTGTTGCCCTATGATGAAATAGAATGTCTGGAAGAAATTATGAGGGCATACGAGGAGCAGGCAATTCCCGTTGTTTAAAAAAAGAAACCGGGTAACATATTGTATGAAACCCGGTTCTCTTTTTTTATGATTTACTGTGTTGTCTACAGGTTTGGCACTTTAACGCTACCGCCTATCCAGCATTTGAAATTAACTGTTTTCCCTTCCATACCGGCACTGAAGATGTCTTGTTTGCTGGGCGCCCTGCCTTCATAACTGGCGGCAGTTTGTGAAGCCCTGCTGCTCAGGGAAGGGTCTACCTGGCCCGCTTTCCTGGCCATTTGTGCGGCTTTCCAGTAAATTGCCCTTTTCTCAAAAGTAGTACTTCCGCATTCGTTGGCACTGCTGGCATAAAGCGACGCAATGATCAGGTAAGGCGTACCGTTTGCGGGGTTTACATCCAGTGCCTGCTGGGCATATTTTCTGGCTGTTGATTTTTGTCCGCGCTTACTGGCCTTGGATGCTATGCTCGTAAGTTTGTTTGCCTTTTTTACGGCGTTGGTCTCCAATTCTATGGATTGTTCGTAGAATTGCATGGCCTTGGAAGTATTTCCCTGTTCTTCATACAAAGAGCCCAGGTAATATTTGGAACTTGCGGAAGGCTCTATTTTATCAAGTGCTTCAACCAGCTTCACAAACACCGGGTCTCCCGTACAGCCTTTGGCATCCATACGTCCGGCCGCGCCTTTAAGCCAGTTGGCATCGTCTTTATGCGCATCGAAATTCTTTTGGTAGAGCGGGATCAGGTTGTCACAATCGGCCAGTGCTCCCAGTTTGGTATCGATACTACTACTTATTTTCTCGTAATTTTCCCCGTTTTTTCGGGCAGCAGCCAGTATCTTTTTCTCCTTGCTTGTCAATGTACCGTCATCTTCCTTGGGGACATATTTTACAATGGTTTCTGCCAATTCCTGGTTTTCTTCGGCGATTTTGGCAGTGACCTCGTCATAGACTTCAAACACGTCCTGGAGTTCTTTTTTGCCGGCAGCCTGCAAATCCACCAGCGTAGAGAAGTAGAGGTAAAGCGCTTTAGGATTTTTAAAGTTGTCTTTGCCGGTTTTAAAAGCCTTATCCAGCAGGTTAAATATTTGTTCGTCAGTGTCCAGTTTATAATCGTTCTTTAAGAGGGCCATATCAATCATGCTTCCCACTTCATTGTAGCGTTTCGGAAAATTTTTAGGGGCCGATTCGTACAGTCCGGTAAGCATTTTTACGTATTGCTCCCTGTTGCCCGGATCTTTTTCAATTTTGTCCTTTAATATACGTTCGCCATAATGATATGTAGCCCAGTGTAAGGTCGGACAGTTTTCATATACCATTTTCCACGGTTCGTAAGCGGCGTCATAATCCTTTTTTTTCGCATGTTCGGCAAAAATCGACAGGTTTTGTGGGCATTCGGGGTTCTGGACCTGAGCGAATCCCATAAAAATAACGCCAAAAATACTCGCTAATACGGAAATTTTCCTTTTCATAATTTATCTGTTAGTAAACTTAAACGGGTAACAAACTTATAAAAACATTATTTAAAAATCCAGCAAAAGGGGTATATGGGCGTTAAAAAAAGCTAAAATTTTTATGCCGGGGGATGGGTCGCCCTATAAATATGATGTATTACAGGACCGTTAAATCCCTTAACCTGTTAAATATTTTTCCTGAAATCCGTAAATACCGGGTCTCAAAAGCGGATATTCATAATAATTTGGATTACATAATATTTACATCATAATATAGGCTATAAAATCCGGGTTTCCTATGCACAGAAATTTTTCAAATATGCGATTTATGAGCAAGTAGATTTTAACACGCAAGCAGTTTTTATAATGCCCATATTTTTGATATTTCGTACAATCGCCCTGAAATTTTTAAATAAGCGAATTATGGCATAGTGGAGATTTTAGGGGATATCCCCATAATTTATGGATAACTGGCAGTATTCGGCTCAGGAGGTAGTTTTAAAAATACTATTTTACATAATATAAATTATAGTTCAAATACCTGTATCTTTTAATTTATACAAATCTGTTACTCCTAATTTAACCTTGATAA
Organism: Sinomicrobium kalidii; assembly: GCF_021183825.1. GTDB lineage: Bacteria > Bacteroidota > Bacteroidia > Flavobacteriales > Flavobacteriaceae > Sinomicrobium > Sinomicrobium kalidii. Next base: position 5,185,859 of record NZ_CP089211.1, read on the forward strand.
AAAGAAACAATCGGTTCAACTATTATAAAACGTTTTAAAAGCAGGGATTATTCTAATACAGGAACTTCCATATAAAAAGCGGCCATGTCTATATAATCGGTTGTAGCATTTAATTTTTCGGTAAGTATCTTTTCTATAGTGGTAATCGGGGCATTTGAAATGTCAAAGCTGCAAATGCATCTAACGCGCTTGCCGTTGTAATTAAAGATGAGCCCTTCAGTGGGCATGTCGGGGTATTGTTCGGCAAGGGCTTCCTGTATGGTTTGGAGGGTTTGATTGAATTTTTCCGAGTGTTCGTCATAAGTAGTTCCTTTGACAACGCCTTCTTTCAATTTAATTCCCGGTCCTCCCAAATAAAATGTTTCGCCTTTTCTTTTGGGGCCATCGACATAATGAAATTTATTGAAGTTACAGTTGTATTCAGCTATACTATATAACAGAACGATGTCAAAATTTTTGTCCATAAACAGGTATTCCATAAATGAAATATCTTTAATGGGAATCCCCCCTTCTCCAAGTATTGGGGCATATTCCAATGGAGTATCATTAAAAGGAGTATTTTTTAAGTTATCATCCTTTTTATCCGGACCGTAAGAATATAATTTATACGCTATGTTAGTATATTTTAAAGTATCGGTATCTACTATAACCGTATCTACCTGCAGATTATACCCATATTTTTCCAGATAGAGCTTATCTGTCTTGTAATATTTTCTAATTTCCTGTAGCATGGAATCCAGCTCAGTTTTATTTGATGGCCATACTTCACCAAAACTATTATACCAAGAACTAAGTCTCTCCGTAACATTAAATCCTTCCGGGGAATTTTTATTGTTCTTTATAAACTTTTGCAGAGCAGTATATTGATAGTATTGATACCCTAAAAAGGAAAATATCACTATAAGTATAAATAATAATATGGCTTTAATAAATTTCATAGATAGTTATATTAATACAACCATAAAATGCTTCGTTTCTATTTAAAATACGGGTGATCCTCTCCATAAAGCTCTTTGTAAACTTGCCTAAAAGCATCCCTGTCCATTCGGATATATAATAAAGGATGTTGTTTATTTTCTGAATGCGTGATCTTAAATATATTTGCCCTTGAATGTTTGTCATAAGGCCATGCTTCCATAACATGGCTCAAGGAATTAGCTATCCCCAAATCCGGATGGACCGGATTAAATCCTATTGTTGCAGTAAATATTATCCCTTCGTATTCCAATTGTAAATCTAATCCACTATAAGTCGCATCCCCTACTCCCAACCATGTACGATTATACCCATAGTATTGGCCACTTCCCCGGGCATCTAAATCAATTGGTTTAAAATTATCCGGGTCTATACGGTTTTTAATGGCATCAAAAACCTCCTTTACCAGCTCTTTCAGGTCCTCATTGCGGGCATCAATAAAAGAACCCTTATCAATGTCTGGAGCCCCCATATATTTACGGTACAACCTACTTATACCATTAGACTCACTGTTTTGATAATCTTTCCACACATCATTTTCACTACGCCCAATATAATCATAACCATCAGGGGTATTCTCTTTCGAGGTAACTTCTTCCTTCCATACATATTGCCCGGTTTCCTTGTTTTTAACCCAATCAAATGGTTCTTCCCCTTTGGCATTTTTTAATGGTGTATCAAGTAGGCTATTCGTATTGGTGTTTTTATCGATTAGGGAGTTCTCGGCAGGAGTGTCAGGGGTTCGTTTAAGATAGAAGTGGAGGTCAATATCCATACTTGTTGTTCGGTATAGCTCTAACCAGCTTTCAATATCTCTTATAGAGTGTACAGTAAATTCCATAAGCAACAAGTTTTATAGAAATTAGATCAGAGGGGCGGCATTAGAGCATAAATATAAAGATTTTTCTGTAGGATTATCAAAAAACATTTGGATATTGAGGGGACCACCGTATATTTGAAACTATGAACGTACGCCTTACCCAGGAACAAAAAATAAGAATTTTAAACTCCGATGATGTCTATAAGGTCATGCAGCAGGTTTTGTTGCGTGAGAATAAGATCAGGCGAAATCAGGAGCATTTTTGGATAGTCGGGTTGGATAATAAGAACAAAATCCTTTTTATAGAACTGATCAGTCTCGGGGCGGTTAATCGTGTTATGGTCAATCCGCCGGAGGTATTCCGAATGGCTATCTATAAACTGGCCGTGAAAATGATTTTGATTCACAATCACCCAAGCGGTGAAACCGAGCCTTCCCAGGCAGACCTCGACTTAACCGACCGGATGATGAAAACCGGGGAACTGATTAACATTGAGGTTGTTGATCATCTGGTTATTTCCGAAGATACGTATTACAGTTTTGCCAATGCGGGCGTTATGAGTCAACTGAAAAAGACGGGGAAATATGAAATCCTTGATAAAGAAAAAGCCGAAACAAGAAAGTGGCAAGCTGAATTTGAAAAGGAACAGGCAGTTAAGGATAGTAACCTTATGATTGCCAAAAAAATGAAGGATAAAGGGTATGATATTGATACTATAAAAGAACTTACCGGGCTTACTAAGTGGGATATTAAAAAATTATGAGGCGAATTTAAAACCCGCCCTAATCTCTATTTACATATTATAAAATAGTTTTTGGATATTACTTTTTCTTTCTAAGTATAACCAATTCAGATTTACCCTCAGGTTCTGACCAAGGAGTATTTATTTCTTCAAGAGAAACGGCAATTTCAGAAAGGTACGTATTACCGTCTATTTGTAATACTGCAGAATGATTTTGTGGCATTTCTGATAATTTTTCAATAAGTTCTTTAACTGTTGTCATCGTATAAATTTTAAGTAATAATATTTTGTCCTAAAGTTATTTAATCACCAGGCTTATGTTTATGAGGCTTTAACTTCGGGTGCTTTGGTTTGTTAGGAGGTGTAACTCTTCTCCTTCTGTCGGGAGTACCATCCTCTTTCTTGGGCTTCGGCCCTGGTTTAATGGCTTTGATATTCACTATAAGATAATTTTGATTAGTGCTTCCAAAAATAGAATGAGAGTTATAATAAATTTTACGGAAAACCACATTTGATATAAAATATTTCATCTATTTCCCCATTCCATACACATTCCCCTACTCTCCTACCGTCGCTCCGGGCAAAGAGTATTCCATTCGTTGGGTAAAGAAAGTTCAGCAGAAAAACTTTTCAGAAGATCACAAAAGGCAGGATGCTTTTTTCCCAAATCGACGATAGGAGATTCACGAACTCCGCTTTATCCAATATAAACAACGTGAGTAAAGCAAATTTACCCTTCGGCCTTAGTTTATCCTGAGTTTGTCGAAGGGCTCAGGGCAGGCGCCACGCAAGTACATTATAGTTCAAATACCTATTCTTTAATTTATACCAAACCGGCTGTATTTGCCCCTATAATTATATTATTTCGTTGTAGTTTGCCAAAAGGTAATCCGTAAATAAAATCATGCTAATTTAGAAGATGTGGTTGGTGCGACGGATACGCTGGTCTTGCCTTACTTAAAAGCTCATTGGTAATATTGTTTTCTGTTGCTTCCTAATGCTTTCCGGATACGCTTTAATCGTTTTTGAGCCAAACGATTCGATTTGCTTGTTGAATCCTTATCAAAAGTATTTGCGATAAATACAGCTTGGTATAAGGAATCTTTCAAATAAACCCTCATAATATCAATAGACCGGTTTATCCTTTTGTCAATTGTAGCGGTTCCCGCTTTATAATAAATATTAAAGATCCTATTTTTATCTTCCTCCTTCACATTATCGTGATGATCGACTAACACCCCAACAACCTGTCCGACGGTAGTATCTCTTGAAAAAGACATATATCCCGACGGGGTTTGAAGTATGATATCATAATATGGGGCCGAATCATTTTCTATTTCCGGATAGCCGTTTATAAAAGATACTTCCGGATCAGGAAAAGTAGAAAGGGTATAAATCCCTCCCCTGGACCCCGGGAAACTCTGCTGTTTCCGTTTAATTATCTCAATCATTCCCTCCCGAATTGGGCGAATCTCTTTATCATACCTGTATTTTTTAATTATGTCCGTTAGAAGGGGCTTAAGCACAAATAATCCTAATACCAGGATAATCCCTCCATATCCTAATTGCTTTTTATTCATTAATCCTACTACCTCTTTTTTCCTGATATGCTCATTATAGCCATTCTTTTTGCTCTTTATCACCAATAAGGGTTACCCCTCCCAAAAAAACATACCCCCCCGGGGAGGGGTATGTAGCAGGGTTATTCATAGGTTCGTATACCGTGTTTTGTCCACATAGATTTTGCAAATTTTCTAAAAACCTCCGGGGCGTTTCCAAAAGCATTGTCAAAGACATAGCTGCCGCCGAAGGATGCTCCATTCGGGGTTTTTATCGTTTCTTCTCCCCGCATGGCATACTTTTGGCTTCCCTGGTACATGATGATCTTTACGATATCCGGTCCTATATCGCCCCGGCAGCCTGTCTTATACATCAACCATACCTCACCTGTGCCATCCCCGTCCAGGTCGGTAACTTGTAATGTGCGTTCTATAAAACCGGCAATTATATCTACAGGGCAATTTTTAACATAATCATAGACCTTCCAGGTATGTTTCGTATTGCCAATGCTGTCCGAGAAATGATAGGCGAACAATTCGGCATTGTTACAGCGGTCACATTCTTTGGTTTTACCGGGGTAAATACCTGTTTCCGTTATAATTACCAGGTTTTCTCCCTTGTTGTCTGTCCAGCGAACGGCATCCTGTATCACCCCCTTGTATAAAATATCTTTGGCAAGGCTCACGGTATCAGCTTGATGCCGGCTTATCTGCCCCCAACCCGGTAATGACCATATCGATAAAACAGCCATGAAGGCCAGGCTCGACAGAATATTTTGTTTTTGTTCAAATCTGCATGTACTTCCAGAAGGTACGATATTGTCTTTTAATTTAGTCCAAAACTTGGAAGCATATTTTGTCAAATGAGGCGCTATCAATTTTCATTCAATGTTTTTTCAGCTTACACACAACCTGATCATATTCATTACTTTCCGAATGTTTCTGCTGGTGGTTAACAAATGTTTCAAATATACAGAATTTCAACAAGCACAGGTTGTGGAAATCAAATCGAAATTTAGGCTAAACACCCCATTCCACAAACGTTGCCCCCTCCCCTCTCCCGAAAACTTTCGGGGCCACTCCCGGCAAAGCGTGTTCCATTACATTTTTAAAGCAGGCACTACACAAGTACATTATAGTTCAAATACCTAAGTTTTGTAATTTACTCAAATTTGAATGGGATGTTATAACCTAAGTCCGATCAAGGTAAAGTTTCCCAAATATGTTGAAAACTATTCCCGGTGTTAACCATTGCTATACACTTCCCTAATTCGGTGTGCAAATGTTTATGTATAAACGGCCCCATGCTTATCCGTTTGACCCCGGCCTTTTGTAATGCCGTAAAATCGGGCAAGCCCGGCATGGCCATCACGTTTACAGGCAAGGCTGACATTTTTGTCAAAGCGGCTATTTCGTCAATTTTAGTCACACCGGGGAAAAACAATCCATGTGCCCCTGTTTGCTGATAGCGTTCTATTCTTTTTTGTGCTTCTGTCAATCCGCCCGGTAATTTCAGAAGAAATACATCCGATCTGAGGTTGATAAACATTTCAATTCCTTTTTCAGACAGGCCTGAAATAACAGCCCTTATTTTTCGGGCAAACATATCGGTGTCTGTTATGGTGCGGTTTTCAGACACCACAACAGAATCTTCGATATTAATTCCACACACTCCCAGTTCGTATAGTGCAATGATATGCGCTACGATATCGGCGGCGGTTTTGCCATAACCTGCTTCGAGGTCCACGGAGAATGGCAGGGATGTGGCCTTAGCGATATGACCGATCATAAAAAGGTAAGCCTCAAAGGGCATCTGTTCGCCATCCTGATACCCCAGCGTTTCTGCTACTGCTGCACTGGAGGTGGCAATAGCTTTATAACCGGCCGCTTCAAAAGCCCTGGCACTTGGCACATCCCAAACATTGCCGATGAGCAATGGTTCGGGGCTTTTGTGCAGTTCGTTGAATATTTGAAATGAATTGTTCATCATGTTACGGTGTTTAATTTCGGTTACTGCTAAAAGAATCCCTGTACATCTTCCATCCTTTATCGGTCTTTTTCCAGAGCACCAGGAATTTTCCGTTATCAAAAAGTTCCCCGTCGGCATTAAAGGACTGCCAGAGGCCTTCTTCGGTCACATATTCCTTCCCATCGCCATAAATTGCTGTGGTGATAAACCTGCCATTGCGCAACCCGTAGTTGTCGTAAGCATTCCTGAAAAACTCCCCGATCTCCTCCTTACCACACATTTTTGGCATAAGCGGGGCCATGATGCAGGCATCTTCCGCATAACGTTCCACAAAAACGGAAGGTTCGTTTTTTACAAAGGATTCAAAATAAACAGCGTTGCTTTCTGCGATGGCTGTTTTAGCTTCTGCAAGAGGATCGTTCTCCTGTGCCTGTGCCCTATGGCTTGTATATGCCAGCATGGAAAGGAGGATAACCGAATGGATTTGTTTCATTTTTTTTAGAATTAAAAGGTTTCCAATACGTTTAGAATACAAATATCCGGTGCGGTGCGGTCATAAAAATTGACATACATCACTTTCCCCGGTTTTGGCTACTTGCGTAACCTGCTTAGCGTTTCGCGGGAAACACCGAGATAAGAAGCAAGTACTTTTTTGGATATCCGCTGTATCAGGTCCGGGTATTCCCGTATCAACAGGTAAAACCGTTCTGTAGCATCCTGTGTCATATAAGTCAACAGGCGCTCCTGTTGTTTGACGAAGCTGTCGTTTCCTTTTCTACGGAAAAAAGTGTTCATTTTCGGAAAGTCCGTACAAAGTTTCTCTCTATCGGCAAAAGTAATGCTGAGCAGCGCTGTATTTTCCAGGCAGATAATGTTGAACTTTGAAAGTTGTCCGTTATAAAAAGCATGTTGATCGGTGATCCAACACCCTTCATTGGCAAATTGTATAGCGTGTTCTTTACCGTTCTCATCTAAAAAGGTGGATATCAGCAAGCCCTTTACCACCCAATATGTTTGTGTTACCTTCTGCCCCTGTTTTACCAGGACATCATCTTTATGGCACTGCTTTTTAGAGAAATAAGGCAGTATTTCGGCATATTCGTTTTCTTCTATGGCAGAAAACCTTTTAAGGTGTTCATAAAAGGTTTTGTATGGAGCTGAATGGGTCATTAGCGATGGGCTTAAAGAGCTGTTTTCGATGCACTCAAAGGTAAAAAATTATATGGGTTACCACTCCAAAACTTTAGTGCAACAGGGTAGTTTAAATACTCACACTTCATAAGTTTTTTGGCATTTATCCTTTGAACGAAACAAGTACAGCATCTGTGAAAGCATAAATTTCCTTGAAAAATCTTGGAGAGGAATCGGCATCACCTCCTCCTTTGATCTCTACCTGCATATAATTATAATGTTTTCTTAATTACGGGCTTTCTTCAATTATGTTCAGTACCTTACTAAATATCCTGATCCTAAAAAAACAATTATGAGCACAGTAAGTAATTTCAAAGCGCTTCACCAAAACGACACGCCATTATTATTGGCCAATGTATGGGATGCACATACAGCAAAATTAGCACAGGAAGCCGGCTATACGGCATTGGGGACTTCCAGCCATGCCATTGCCAACGCTTTAGGATTTAAAGATGGAGAAGAGATCAGCTTTGAGGCCTTATTTTTTGTAGTGAAGCACATCGTAGCTGTTGCGGAAGTGCCCGTATCGGTCGATTTTGAGGCAGGATATGCGGACGATCCGAAGCAGGTGGCAAAGTATGTGAAGCAACTTGCGGATATCGGTGCGGCCGGTATTAACCTGGAAGACGGCCTTGTAAAAGAGGGTAAGCGTATACTCGGTGATGCGACAGTATTGGCGGCAAAAATTAAAGCCGTTAAAGCAACCACAGCTATTTTTATAAATGCCCGGATAGATACGTATACAACCAAACATCCGGACAGCCTTAACGAATCGGTCTCCAGGGCACTGATCTACAAAACAGCAGGTGCAGACGGCATATTTTTACCGCTGATAGAAAAAGAAACGGATATTAAATCATTTATAACGAAAGTAGAGCTGCCGCTGAATGTATTTACTACACCAAAATTACCGGATTATGAAACATTGGGAAAGCTGGGAGTAAAACGTATCAGTCATGGCGCTAAGCAGTATGAATTACTGATGAAAAAATCCGAAGAGATATTTAAAAAATTTCAGCAGACGAAGGACTATAAATTAATGTTAGGCTCATAATCCCTCGTTTTTTCCTGAATTTAAAAGACGTTTTGGCTGTTGTACGAAAATTTTCCCGGCGTATCATGCCTGTTCATTCCACACGCCTTTGCCCTCGTCTTTCCATTCCCATTTTTTGCTGTCAAATTCAGCATCGACGATCCATCCGCGGGTATACCGGTTATTATCACCTCTCGTATGCCACGACCATACGCCTTGCAGCATGATGCCGAAATCCTTTACATATTCATAAGCAAGCTCCTGCCACGGGCCAAAATCAGGAAGGTTTTCCAGCAATGTCATAAAATCGTCCAGGGTGTTGTTGTGTATTTCCATGGCCATCATATACGCGTCTTCCAGGTCCAGATCGCGTTCGTGCATCAGAACGGGCACAATATTGATCACGTCACCCCGCCTGCACAACTCTTTGGGCAGGGATACGATATCATTGTGATATCCTATCAGCCGGGATATTATGGTGTGAACAGCCAGTATATGCGGATGATCCAACACCCAATCCGGCAGGGTACGGTAATTTTTTTGCAGGCAGGCATACTTGGCATAAGGAATACCCCCTGCAGTGAGATCGCGGATAATGGTGTAGGCAGCGAACGGCGGCGGTGTATTGGCCAGTACATACTGCTTTTCGTTCTGGAAACCGCAGATAATGTTATCCATTTCATAGACAAACTCATGGAACTGCTTTATGGGCATGCCGAATTGGAGACATTCTTTTCTGATCAGGTAAGCCTGGTGGTATACCCCGTGATCCCGTGGCTCTTCTTCCTCTTCACCCATCAGTATATCCAGTATCCTTTTCCGCATGATATCTATATCCTCTGCGGTTGCTCGGCCCAGGTAATCATCGAGCATGGCAAAGGTCCCTGTAAACCTGCCTACGGGGATCTGCTCCTCAAAGGTCAGGAAAGGCATGGCCCTGGCATTGATATCGGTAAAGTAATGGGTCTTGTGTTTTTCCCTCGCAGCTTCCGAATGAAAGCCAAAGTCTTCGTCAATCCATTTACAGGATGCTTCCCGCAACCTTTGAAAATACGAAGGCGTAATATCCGGGAAGGGATATTCGGGACGGGGAAATCCCCGTAAACGTTCTACTACTTTGTATGCTTCTTCTTCGCTCAACGTTTGTAAATCCAGGTAGGTTTCTTTCGCCATTGTTTAAGTAGGTTTTTTTGTTATTATAAGGTTAAATACATCAAATATAAGAAGTATAAACTTACAAATTTTACGGAAAGGCATATTAAGAGCAGAAAAAAAACTCTACGGATACTGTTATACACAGCTACCGGTTCCTTCCGCCGTGGAACGCTACCGTTTTGCCCCGCCACAAGTTTGTTCCGTATCCAAACCGGTTCAAAGCACCGTATTTGAACATCCTTTCTCCGCGTAGTGGTTTTGTTCCGCCGTGTAACAGGTTTGTTTCTTATCAGAACGATTTCAAAGTGCGGCACTTGCAAACCGCTGACCCGCATAACAACCTTGTTTCCCCGTATCCAGGTTTTGTTCCGCCGCGTAACAGGTTTATTCCTTATCAAAACTGTTTTAAGGCGCTGCACTTGTAAGCCCTTCTCCAACATAACAATCTTGTTTCCGCGTATACTGGTTTTATTCTGCCGCATAACAAGTTTGTTTCTTATCAAAACTGTTTTAAGGCGCTGCACTTGTAAACCGTTTCCGTGCATAATGATCTTGTGCTGCCGTATAACGATAAAAAATCGCGGTGATTCGAAACTGAACCACCGCGATTTGATCTGCATCCCGCGTATTTACAACCTTAATCTACCCAGGCCGTCCGTACGGCCACCGGGCTCCAGGTGCTCTTACCATGCCTGTTCAGCGAGCGCACACGGAAATGGTAGCGTACACCGTCTGCAACGGGAGCGTAATAATTGCCCCGCGAGTCGGATACCAGTGGCAGGGACCGCCAGAGCGGGTTGCCCTGTTCATCCGGTTCGTCCGCGATCTGCATTTCGTACAGGTATGCCTCGCGTACAGCTTCGAAGCCCAGCTGGATTTCGGCAGGCCGGTTCGACCGGCGTATCCACGTCCACGAGGGGGCGTCCGGCACCCTCCCCCGCTTCGGATTGCGTGCCGGTAAAAACCCCGAACTCAACTGGACGGAGGTGATTTCGGTGAAATTGTTGATGTAGCTTGCTGCCGCACGCATCAGCTTTAGCACTGCTGCCCGGGCTTCGTCTTTCTCTTCTTTCTGTATGCCGCTGGCACGTCCGTTGGCTGTAATGGCCTGCTTGGCCACGTAATCCAGTGCCACGGATTCATACTCGGCAAATGGCGGATTCAAATCCGGGAAGTTGGTGTTGCTCTCCAAGGCGTCGACCGTTCGTGTAGCCAGTGAAGCAAGGTCCGTATCGGTCATGTAACTGTAGTTGGTGATTAATTTTGGTGTTCTCATTTTCTCGTTTTTTTTTGGTTAGAAATTCGCATTGTTTATTTTCGCTTCAGGTCTTTTTTGTCATGGACCACAGCTCCGTGATCAAAGTCAGTTTGCAACATCGGCCGTCCGGGCCTCCTGCTGCTTTTCCATTTGTTCCGGGGCTTGCCCGGATGGGGTTTTGTCGTATTGCCATATGCAGAACTTTTTGTTTCTGCCGGCAAATTGGAGAGAAAATCCGAAGTTTCGAAATTCGCGAACAACTACGAACAGATACGAACAACTACGGACAGTACTGTCCGCGTTTTTAACATATTACGGTTTAAGCAGAAAAACTTTTCAGAAGATCAGGAGCCTCGGATACTTTTTTATCAAACCGGCAATAGAACCTTATTCAATTTTACCTTTCCCGGTTCGCAATGAGTGAAGATGACCGGCATAACAGGGTTGAGAAATAATAAAACCTTTATCCCTTTCGTTTTTTTAAAACCAATTTAAAACCAATCCAAAATGCAACAAGCCCCCCAGCCTACCAAACTTGCGGAACGTATCGGTTCCCTGGACTTTTTGAGAGGAATTGCCATACTGGGTATCCTGGTGATGAACATTGAAGCTTTTTCCTATCCGGAGCCGATGAGCCCTTTTAAATATGGTTTTGAAAGTGAAGTTGACAGAACTGTCCGTTTTTGGGTCTACTTCCTGGCACAGGGAAAATTTTTCAGTATGTTCACCCTGCTTTTTGGGGTCGGCTTTTACATTTTTCTCGAACGCCTGGAGAAGAAAAACTACGGCCTCAGGGCTATGGATATCTATGCCAGGCGATTGTTGTGGTTGTTTATCTTTGGTATTTTTCACGCCTACCTGATCTGGAACCACGACGTACTCTACCACTATGCGGCTTGCGGCTTTTTCCTGTTTCCTTTTCGTACCTTCCGCATCCGGCAATTGCTGGTAACATTGCTGGTACCTGTTGGCATACTGCTGTATCACAGTTGGACTACGACTTCGGAAAACCGTAAACAGCAACAGGACTACAACCGGCTCATTCAAATCGGGGAAAGCCGGCGCAGCGAAGAAGACCGGGGGAAAATAGCCCGTTGGGAAGACAAAACACGTGAAAAAGAATCTGAAGTATGGGACCGGGTCATCCCCCGGCAAAGTCTGGTGGAGTCCTGGAAAGCCAATGCCCGATATACCAGGGTACACGAGGGTAAGATATTTTATCACTTTGCTTTCTTTCGTACCTTTATGATGATGCTCCTCGGGGTGTTGCTCTATAAATCCGGTATTTTCCGGGACTATCGGAAATATCGGTATTACTGGGGCTTCACGGGATCTTTGCTGCTGTTTGCCCTTGTTATTAATTACCTGTGGTATGAACACCAGACCTATGCCTATTTTAAACCGGTGACCGGTATATGGAAAGGCCTGCTTACTACTTTTCATAGTGAAGCCCTCGGGGTGTCCTATGTCCTGATCCTTAATGGACTGTATCAAAAATACCTGGATAAACTGAAGTTCAAACCCCTTTCCATGGCCGGAAAAATGGCCCTGACCAATTATATATCTCAAAGTATTATCTGTGGTCTTGTCTTTTACGGTTACGGATTTGCTCAGTTCAATCGTTACTCCCGGTCGGAGCTCCTGCTCTGGGTAGGCGGTATCTGGACAGTACAACTCATCATCAGTTCCCTCTGGATGCGTCATTTTTCCCAGGGACCATTGGAATGGTTATGGCGAAAACTAACGTATCGTTCTTTTAACTAAGGTTTATAAAACTAAATTGGAGCGAATTTTTTTATTTTTAACCTTAATGAACCACAATAATCGAAAAACAAATGAATTTAGGATTTATCGGTATAGGAAATATAGCCACTTCGGTAATTAGGGGGCTGTGTACCTCGAATAGTACAAGTCACATAAATATTTCTCCGAGGAACAAGGAGAAGTCGCTGTTTCTGGAAGGGATGTTTGACAAAGTTACCAGGATGGAGAGCAACCAATCGGTTTTAGACCGTTCCGAAGTTGTTTTTATCGCCCTGCCCCCTGCCCTTGCGAAAGAAATACTTAAAGGGCTGTCTTTTCATGAGCATCACAGGGTGGTTTCGTTTGTGCCCTTTCTCGATCGGGAAGCGCTTCTCAACAGTGTGGCCCCCGCCTCAAAAGTAAGCAGGGCGGTCCCTTTTCCGACGGTGGAAAATCACGAATGCCCGATCTTGCTTTACCATCCCGACGAAACAATTTCGGGGATCTTTAAAAATATCGGCACCCCCGTTCCCGTAGCCAGTGAATCGGAACTGAAACTATTATGGACCCTTACCGGATTAATAGCCCCGTTTTACGACCTTGCCGAAACCCTGAGCCATTGGGCGCAATCCCATAATGTGGAGGCTTCGGTAGCCAACAGGTATGTCATGGAATTATTTTCATCCCTGACCTGCTATTCCAGGAAGAATATTCCGTTTGATTTTTCCGAATTAAAAAAGGAGGCGACAACCCCGAACGGACTCAATGACCAGGCCTTAAAAATTATTGAGCAACAGAAAGCAAATACCACGTACGGGATGGCCGCCGAAGCTTTATACAAAAGGTTTGAATAGCGCATCCGTTTAAACTTTTACCATTTATTAGATATGAGATTTTAGACATTAGATTTTAGATTTGTGGTTTATAGTTGTTTCATTTGAATGCCTCATGTCCCGATAATCCCGATAGATATCGGGATCGGGATGTTCTGAGTACATCGGGATCAGTATATCACTTATCGAAGGGCTTGCCCCGAGGTAGTTCACATAGTCACATTTTAAAGTCCTATGTCGACGTCCTATAACCTTACGTCTAATATCTAATATCTTCCTTATTGTATTTCGATTTGTAATCATTGGGTGAAATACCTGTAAACCGGCTAAACACGTTTCTAAAAGCCTTATCATCATTATACCCTACATCGTACATGATTTCACTAACCGTCTTTCTTGTGTTTTCAAGGGAATTTTTAGTCACTTCAACCCTCACCCTCTGCAAGTATTCCAACGGAGTAATACCGGTGGCCTTGATAAACCTCCGGTCAAAATTCCTTCGGCCTATATTGAGTTTTTCCGACAATTCCTTAATGGATATCTTGTTTTGATAATGGGATTCAAAATAAGCCTGGACTTCCAGTATTTCTTTGTCTCCATGCTTTTTATGACCGTTAAAAACACAGAATTCCGATTGAAGGTTCCTTCCCATATCAATCTGAAAAACCTTGGCACAATACAGGGCCGTTTGGCGGTCGTAATATTTTTCCACCAGGTAAACAATGAGATTCAGAAAGGAAAAGGCCCCTCCGTTGGTATAGAGCCCGTCCTGATAGGTAATCAGTTTATCGGTTTTCAGATTTATCCCGGGGAACCTCTCCCTGAATTCAGGACCTGCAGCCCAATGGGTAGAACAGCTTTTACCATCGAGCAGGCCGGTGGAGGCCAACAGGAATGCCCCGGTACACATGCTGGCTACTTCTGCCCCGTTTTTGTATTGTTCCTTTATCCATTTAACCAGCAGTCGGTTTCCCTTAAGGGCCTTTTCGTAACTCCTGACCAAGGACGGGATAACAATAAGACTGGATTCGGGGACTTCCGATATGTGTTTTTGAGATCGTACAGAAAAAAGGCCTTTGTATACATCCACCTTATCGGCAGCTCCCACAAGTTCTATGGTATAGGCCGTTTTTTGTTGTTTTTCCTCCCAGTAGGCATTGGCCCTGATAAAAATCTCGTAAGCCCCCACTATACTGGAGATGGTCGTTAAATTACTTTGCCCGTCGGGGACCAGGATACTTATATGTTTCATCGGTTAGTTTTTATTGATTTTTAAAGGTGAGAATACTTCGTTACGGGTATTTCATCACAACAGGTTTAAACAAAGATAAAAAGGAATATTGTCCAAATCAACCTGTAATAATGTCTATATGCACGCCTATAAGGTGCTTATACAGACGCTACATTTGTAGAGGAAAAAGAAGCCAGCCGTTTAATTTAAACATCAAGCCCATGGAAGCAACTGTCAAAAAAAACAAGCCGAAGTCTTTCAGTTACAGCTTCGGCACCACAAAAACTGCTGAAGAAGTTTTTAATTTTTTACTTGAAGTAACCAACTGGTGGACCGGCATTCACGAAGAAACCATTAAAGGAAAAAGTGCCGAAATAAACGATGAATTTTCTTTTAGCGCCGGTGGCGGTGTCCACTTTAGTAAACAAAGGCTCATCGAGCTGGTGCCTTACAGTAAAATAGTATGGCGGGTGACAGAAAGTGACCTTACTTTTTTAAAAGCCCCCGACGAATGGGTGAACACAAAACTGTGCTTTGATATTACCACCGAAGGTAAAAAAACCACAATAACGTTCACACATAGCGGTCTGACTCCCCTGTTTGAATGTTACAACGGGTGTTCGACGGCATGGACGGCCTATATGAAAAACCTTGAACAATCTTTAATAACCGGATAAGCGGTACCATCCGGGAAAGTTATACTTTATCATCAACCGGCCCGGGAAATCAGCCCCCGTTTAACGGGATTAAAAAACGGATAAACCTTAAAAATCATAAAAATGAAAACAGCACTGATTCTTTTGTCGGTATTCCTGCTGGCAATACCCCATAACGAAAGGGGACGAACCTCGGAAAATAAAACAACAGTAAAACCTTTAAAACAAAATAACATGGAAAATCGGGATTACACCGCAACGATCGTAGTAAACGAAACCCCGGAAACGGTTTTTAATTACATTAAGGACATCCGCGCCTGGTGGTCTGAAGAAATCGAAGGGCCAACAGACCAACTCAATAAAACCTTTTTTTATCATTATAAAGACATTCATTTGTGTAAGATAAAGCTGGTTGAAGTAGATGAAAACAAAAAGTTAGTCTACCAGGTGTTGGAAAACGAGTTTAATTTTATTGAAGACAAGACCGAATGGGTAGATACCCGACTGATCTTTGATATCACAAACGAAGGCGGAAAAACAACAGTAACCTTCACACACAAAGGATTGGTTCCCGATTATGAATGCTATGACGTTTGCAGGGATGGATGGGGACAATACATTAAAACCAGTCTTTACAAGCTGATCACCACCGGCAAAGGGGAGCCCAATCCAAAAGATAAAGAAGGGTTTAACGCTGAATTGGCCAAAAGGTGGAAACTCGATTAATTATCCACCTGAATTCAGGTGCATAGTAAAAACCATTAAAACAAAACAAGATGAAAAATCAAGATTATACCACAACAATAGTGGTAGACCAAAGCCCGGAAACAGCTTTTAATTGTATTAAAGATTTCCGTGCCTGGTGGTCTGAAGAACTTAAGGGACCGACAGACCAACGCAATGAAACCTTTTTATACCGATACAAAGACATCCACTTTTGTAAAATACAATTGATAGAAAAGCTTGAAAACAAAAGATTAGTTTACCGGGTTGTAGAAAACGAGTTTAACCTTAATTTTATTGAAGACAAGACCGAATGGGTGGATACCCAACTGATCTTTGACATCGCAAATGAAGACGGAAAAACAACAGTAAGCTTCACGCACAAAGGGTTAACCCCCGAAGAAGAATGCTATGATATGTGCAAGGAGGGATGGACACAGTATATTAAAACCAGTCTTTACAACCTGATCACCACAGGAAAGGGGGCGCCCAACCCAAAAGATAAAGAAGGGTTTAATGATGAATTAGTAGAAAAATGGGAATTGAATTAATCAACCAAAAGCAATGACCGTCAATAAATTAGGTTGGCGGTCATTTTTTATTCCCTATATTAGGGAAAACGATTTGTTAACAGAAATCTATTGCTATTACAAGAATTTAAATCAGGTAAAATGAAAATCGGGATCATCGGTGCAGGACAAATCGGTTCTGCGCTTATAAGACAGTATACCAAAACCGGGCACCAGGTAAAAA